>NZ_JBMPZU010000010.1:0-144409 GCF_049463095.1 Neobacillus sp. 19
CCTGCGCGCGCTTTACGCCCAATAATTCCGGACAACGCTTGCCACCTACGTATTACCGCGGCTGCTGGCACGTAGTTAGCCGTGGCTTTCTGGTTAGGTACCGTCAAGGTACCGGCAGTTACTCCGATACTTGTTCTTCCCTAACAACAGAGCTTTACGACCCGAAGGCCTTCATCGCTCACGCGGCGTTGCTCCATCAGACTTTCGTCCATTGTGGAAGATTCCCTACTGCTGCCTCCCGTAGGAGTCTGGGCCGTGTCTCAGTCCCAGTGTGGCCGATCACCCTCTCAGGTCGGCTACGCATCGTCGCCTTGGTGAGCCGTTACCTCACCAACTAGCTAATGCGCCGCGGGCCCATCTGTAAGTGTCAGCCGAAACCGACTTTCAGCTTTTCCTCATGAGAGGAAAAGAATTATCCGGTATTAGCTCCGGTTTCCCGAAGTTATCCCAGTCTTACAGGCAGGTTGCCCACGTGTTACTCACCCGTCCGCCGCTAATCAACGGGAGCAAGCTCCCATTGATTCGCTCGACTTGCATGTATTAGGCACGCCGCCAGCGTTCGTCCTGAGCCAGGATCAAACTCTCCAAAAAAGTTGAGTTGATTAGCTCATAATTTAAAACGTTGGCTTAGTTTCTATAGAAGAAACTAATAATTTATTGTTTGTTGACGTTTTTGTTTGTTTAGTTTTCAAAGGACAATTTTCTCTATCGCTCGTTGGCGACTTAATAAATATATCACCCGTACATAATAAAGTCAACACGTTTTTTATTTTTTTACTATAATAATCTTAAAAACATTTGAAGAGCCTTAGAAAAAAAAGAAGCACACGAAAGTATGCTTCTTCTCTCTTACTATTCTTCGCCCTCTGGCGTGGTTGGTTCTTGGTTTTCATCAATAGCGATTACTTCTTCATCACTATGTTCAGCTTCTTGTTCTTCTTCCTCTTTTTCCACCTTTGCGACGGTTGCCACAAATTCGTTTTCGCTTTCTTTCATACTAATCAGTTTAACACCTTGTGTATTCCGTCCCATTTTAGAAATACCGGCTACATCGATTCGAATAAGGACGCCTCCTGTGGTGATAAGCATAAGATCTTCTTCACCTGTCACAGCTCTCATGGAGACGAGTTCACCGTTTTTCTCGGTGACATGGCAAGTTTTGATCCCTTTACCACCACGTCCCTGAATGCGATATTCAACCGCAGGGGTACGCTTACCGTATCCATTTTTCGTAACAATCAGAATGTCGTTATCCTCTTCTAATACTTCCATACCAACAACTTCATCACCAGGGTCAAGGGTGATCCCTTTAACACCTGTTGCTGTTCGTCCCATCGAGCGTACATCAGTCTCAGGGAAGTGAATCAACATGCCCTTTTTTGTCCCGATAATCATGTGCTTGCTGCCGTCAGTTAGACGAACAGAGATTAATTCATCACCCTCACGCAAGCTCAAAGCAATTAGACCATTGTTCCGAATATTAGCAAACGATGTTAACGGAGACCGTTTAGAAATACCTTCTTTTGTTGTGAAGAACAATGACCAATCGTCAACAAAATCTTCGACAGGGATGATGGCGTTGACCCATTCTCCTTTTTCAATCCCAAGAAGGTTAATAATCGGTATTCCTTTCGCTGTACGGCTGAATTCTGGAACTTCGTATCCTTTCGAGCGATACACCTTTCCTTTGTTTGTAAAGAAGAGAATGGTATCGTGAGTTGATGTCGTAATGAGATGCTCAACAAAATCATCTTCATTTGTTCCCATACCCTGGATACCGCGTCCGCCTCGTCTTTGTGCACGATAAGTAGATACCGGAAGACGCTTAATGTAACCATTATGCGTCAAGGAAATGACGATATTTTCCTGAGGAATCAAATCCTCATCTTCTATATTTTCAAGCCCGCCGGTGACAATTTCCGTACGGCGTTTATCATTAAAACGTTCTTTTATTTCTAGCAATTCTTCACGAATAATTTCAAGAATTTTTTCCTCATCCGCTAAAATCGCCTTTAATTCAGCAATAAGCTTCATTAAGCCTTGGTACTCATCCTCAATTTTCTCGCGTTCCAATCCAGTTAAACGCTGCAGACGCATATCAAGAATGGCCTGTGCCTGCTTTTCTGAGAGGTTAAATTGTGTCATTAAACCTTCACGGGCAATATCCGTTGTCTGCGAGTTTCGAATAAGAGTAATGACGGCGTCTAAATTATCGAGGGCAATTCTTAAGCCTTCTAGAATATGAGCACGTGCTTCCGCTTTACGCAATTCAAACTCGGTTCTTCTGCGAATTACCACTATTTGGTGATCTAAGTAGTGAACTAAACATTGTTTAAGATTCAATACCTTCGGATGTCCATTAACAAGGGCTAATGTATTGATTCCGAAGCTAGTTTGCAATGCCGTCTGTTTATATAAATTATTTAAAAGCACATTGGCATTGGCATCCTTACGAACCTCGATGACAATCCGCATCCCTTTACGATCGGATTCATCCCTTAGGTCTGTAATGCCTTCAATCTTTTTATCGCGGGCTAATTCGGCAATTTTTTCAACTAATCTCGCTTTATTTACTTGATATGGCAATTCATTAACAATAATGACTTCTTTACCATTTGATTTTTGCTCGATTACTACCTTTGCCCGAAGTGTGATCGATCCTCTGCCAGTTTCGTAGGCTTTACGAATACCGCTCCGGCCCAGAATTAATCCACCTGTAGGAAAATCTGGACCAGGGATAATTTCCATTAACTCCGGAATTGTAATTTCAGGGTCACGTGAAATGGCTAAAACGCCTTCAATGACTTCCCCTAGCTGGTGCGGTGGTATATTTGTTGCCATCCCAACAGCAATCCCGGTCGTCCCGTTGACCAAGAGGTTTGGAAAACGCGCAGGCAGAACAACTGGCTCTCTTTCCTCACCATCGTAGTTATCTTGATAATCAATGGTATCTTTATTTAAATCTCTTAATAATTCCATTGAAATCTTCGACATTCTTGATTCTGTATAACGCATCGCTGCTGCACCGTCTCCATCGACAGAGCCGAAGTTCCCGTGGCCATCAACAAGCATATAGCGATAATTGAAATC
This sequence comes from Neobacillus sp. 19, assembly GCF_049463095.1. Lineage (NCBI taxonomy): Bacteria > Bacillati > Bacillota > Bacilli > Caryophanales > Bacillaceae > Neobacillus > Neobacillus sp. 19. The sequence continues at coordinate 3,091 of NZ_JBMPZU010000010.1, forward strand.
CTGTGCCATTCGAACCATTGTTTCATAAACAGCAGAGTCACCATGTGGATGGTATTTACCAATTACATCCCCAACGATACGGGCAGACTTTTTATAAGGTTTATCCGCATGGATACCGAGGTCATGCATCGCATATAAAATACGGCGATGAACGGGTTTTAGCCCATCACGAACGTCTGGAAGGGCACGAGAAACAATAACACTCATCGCATAATCAAGAAAGGACGAGCGCATTTCCTGACTAATATTAATCTCTTTTATTTGAGGATTGGGTGTTTCAGACATATTGATTACCTCCCTCCGAAATGTTTTATATATCTAAATTCTTCACGTATTGTGCATTTTCTTCAATGAAGTTACGGCGCGGTTCTACCTTCTCTCCCATTAACATATCAAAGGTTTCGTCTGCTTCGATGGCATCTTCAAGACTTACCTGAAGCATACTTCTACTATCTGGATTCATTGTTGTATCCCATAATTGTTCAGGATTCATCTCACCTAAACCTTTATACCGTTGGATATTAGGTTTTGGCGCAGCTGGCAGCTCTGCAAAGATCCGCTCCAACTCTTTGTCATTATAAGCGTACTCAACTCGTTTGCCTTGCTGAACTTTATAAAGTGGCGGTTGAGCTATATAAATATAACCGGCTTCGATAATTTTCCTCATAAACCGATAAAAGAACGTTAAGAGTAGTGTTCGAATATGAGCGCCATCAACATCTGCATCTGTCATAATAACGATTTTGTGATAACGAGCTTTAGCGATATCAAAATCTTCCCCGATTCCTGTGCCAATCGCGGTAATCATCGCCCTTACTTCATTATTCGAAAGAATTCTATCCAGACGAGCTTTTTCTACATTAAGAATTTTTCCCCGAAGCGGCAGAATGGCTTGAAAATGGCGATCACGGCCTTGCTTTGCTGATCCGCCGGCGGAATCTCCCTCAACAATAAACATTTCACTTTCCGCAGGATCCTTTGACGAACAGTCAGCTAATTTCCCTGGTAAGCTGGAAACTTCCAGCGCACTTTTACGTCGCGTTAATTCCCTTGCTTTCTTAGCGGCAAGCCTTGCACGTGCTGCCATTAGGCCTTTATCAACGATTTTCCTGGCAACGGCCGGGTTTTCTAATAAGAACTTTTCAAATGTAGTTGAAAAAACAGTGTCAGTTATCGCTCTAACTTCTGAATTTCCCAGCTTTGTTTTGGTTTGCCCTTCAAATTGCGGGTCAGGGTGTTTGATTGAGACAATCGCTGTGATTCCCTCACGAACATCCTCCCCGGAAAGGTTTGTGTCATTTTCCTTTATGAGGCCATTTTTCCGGGCATAATCATTAATGACTCTGGTTAAAGCTGTTTTAAAGCCTGATTCATGTGTCCCGCCTTCATAGGTATGGATATTATTTGCAAAGGAGTATATGTTATCAGTATAGCCCTCGTTATATTGAAGAGCTGCTTCAACACTTATACCGTCTCGTTCTCCCTCAACGTAAATCGGCTCTTCATGAATAACCTCTTTCGTGCGGTTTAAATGTTCTACATACGATTTAATACCACCTTCATAGTGGTATTCATTGCGTTTATTTTCAACTCGCTTGTCTTCAATCGTAATTTTGATTCCGCGGTTAAGAAACGCCAGTTCACGAAGACGTGTCGCAAGAATGTCATATTCATATTCCAAAGTTTCAGTGAATATTTCACCGTCCGGCTTAAAATGGGTAATCGTCCCTGTGTGATCAGTTGTGCCAATCACTTCTAATTCTTTGACTACAGCGCCTCGTTCAAATTTGATGTAATGGATTTTACCATCACGATGAACATAGACCTCAAGTTCAGTGGAAAGGGCATTTACTACTGATGCACCAACCCCGTGAAGTCCGCCGGAAACCTTATAGCCGCCGCCGCCAAATTTTCCGCCGGCGTGAAGAACAGTCATAATGACTTCAACAGCCGGTCTGCCCATCTTTTCTTGAATATCAACCGGAATTCCCCGGCCATTATCCTTAACCGTGATACTGTTATCTTCTTCAATCAAGACATTAATTTCGTCACAGTGGCCTGCGAGTGCTTCATCAATACTGTTATCAACAATCTCCCAAACAAGATGATGAAGTCCTTTTCCACTGGTGGAGCCAATATACATACCAGGTCGTTTCCGAACTGCTTCAAGTCCTTCAAGAACTTGAATTTGATCCGCACCGTATGATTCTTCTACTGCTTTCTGTTCCAAAGTCATACTTGTTCACCTGCACCTTCTGAAAAAAATAGTTCAATACTGTCATTAGCTGATAAGAAATAAAAATAATTTATATAAATTCCTGTATATTCATTTGGCTTGAACGTTTTTTTAATGTTCCAGAAGCAATAGGGGATAAGTATATTTTGTCATATGTAATAATGACTGATTTAAAGGGGTTTTTGGACAAATTGGTAACCTTTCCTTTATGGTGCTGTAAGAACTCCTCAACTAGCAGAGATTGTTTAGCACTCTCTTTATCTAATATCGAAATAACGTCTTTCGCCCTAATGTTAAGATCTTCCCCGATGTGAATATACATAGTTCACCTCAATTAACCTTTCTATTGGCAGGCATAAGCGTCAAGTGAATCGAGTGTCAGAAGCAAGGCGTTTACACTTTTTGCATAACACCGGATTCAACGATAAAGGTGGACGCTTCCCTTAACGTCTGATGGTCAATCCCTTCCACACTTGTGGTCGTTACAAACGTTTGAACTTTACCTTGAATGGTATTGAGTAAATGGGATTGCCTGTAGTCATCTAATTCCGATAACACATCATCAAGGAGTAAAATGGGATATTCGCCAATTTCATTATGAATCAATTCGATCTCGGCAAGCTTGACTGAAAGGGCGGTTGTCCGCTGCTGCCCTTGAGATCCAAAGGTTTGAACATCCCGTCCATTAACAAAAAACAATAAATCGTCGCGATGAGGGCCGAATAAGGTTGTACCGCGTTCTATTTCCCTCAATCGAACCTTTGCAAATTTTTCTTCAAAGCTTGCTATCATCTTCGACAAATCTTGCTCTTCTAATACCTCTACAGATGGCTTATAGGTAATCTCAAGCGTTTCCAGACCTCTTGAAATCCCTTGATGGATTGGTTTCGCCCAATTTTCCAGGAGTTTAAGAAATTCAAACCGCCTTTTTACAATTTTCACGGCCATTTGAATAAATTGCTCTGTTAAAATTTCAAGCATCGTCATATCTGTTTGCTTCTTTATCTGCATCATTTTCAAATAATGATTACGTTGTTGAAGTATTTTTTGATATTGACTCATATCATGTAAATAAACGGGCGATACTTGCCCAATTTCCATATCAATAAACCGTCTTCGCACCTGCGGGCTCCCTTTAACAATGTTAAGGTCCTCAGGAGCAAACATGACGACATTCATATTCCCAACATATTGGCTTAATTTCTGCTGTTCAATATGGTTGCATTTTGCCTTCTTGCCCTTTTTGGAAATCAATAATTCCAAAGGTAAAGAGCTATGTTGTTTTTGAACCCTGCCTTCTATTCTAGCATACTCCATGTCCCAGCGAATAAGTTCTTTATCACTTGCGGTTCGATGCGATTTGGCCATCGCTAACACGTAAATGGATTCCATCACATTTGTTTTTCCTTGAGCATTTTCACCTAAGATGACATTTACTTTATTTTCAAATTCGACGAATAACTCTTCGTAATTCCGATAATTTTTCAACGCTAACTTTTCAATATACATAAACACGACATCCTTTAGCTAGTCGGTTATCACAAACTCCCCAAAGCCAGCAATTTGAACTTTGTCACCGGCACGAAGTTTTCTTCCTCTTCTTTGATCCTGTTCACCATTAATATAAATGTCATGTTCACTTAAAAACCATTTTGCCATCCCGCCAGTTTGAATCACATCCGCCAGCTTTAAAAATTGACCTAATGTAATAAATTCAGTATCCAGCTTTACTTTTTCAGGCACAATCGTCACCCTCATTTCTAAAAATGGTCCCAATACTTTATTTTACTAAAAAATCCGGCAAGATACAAATAGAAAAGGGAAGCCCGTTAAACCTAAAGAAAGCCGCCATGAGCAGAAAGGCGGCTTTTCCTGGAAACTTTTTATTTAGTATGTTCTTACTGGCAAAATCAGCTGCAGGATTGTTTCGTCATGCAATGGACGGATGACAAATGGGCGCATGGCGCCGGTGAAACTCACCTTCACATCTGTTCCTTCTAATGCTTTAAGGGCGTCCATCATGTATTTTGCACTAAAGGATATTTTTAAATCTTCTCCCTCAATCGAGCTGCTTTGGATTTCTTCAACGACTTTTCCGACCTCTGGTGTATTGGAAGAGATTTCGATAGTGCCACTCTCAATAGTTGAAAACTTGACGACATTATTTCTTCCTTCACGAGCTAATAAAGACGCACGATCAATGGCTTGCAGGAATTCTTTTGTATTTACGGTAATATCCGTTTTACTTTCATTCGGAATTAATCTTGAAGTATCAGGATAATTTCCTTCTAATAACCTGGAGAAAAATAATAAGTGCTTTGCTTTAAATAAAATTTGATTTTCAGTAATGACGATGTCAATTAATTCATTAGAATCATCAATAATTTTGCTTAATTCATTCAAACTTTTTCCCGGAATGACAACATTATAGACTTCATGATTTTCAGTTTCGATTTTAGCCTTCCTTAGTGCAAGACGGTGGCTATCTGTTGCAATACAGGTTAATTCCTCATTCTCAATCCTCCAGTTTACACCTGTCAAGATGGGGCGTGTTTCTGAGGTGGACACAGCAAAATGAGTTTGTCGAATCATTGCTTTTAAAAGATCTGTCGCAATATGAAATTTATTGTTTTCTTCTATTTGCGGCAGATGTGGATATTCCTCTGCATCAAGGCCATTTAAGTTAAATTCAGACTTGCCGGAGCGAATGACAGTTTGCAGTGAGCCAAGAACTTCAATTTCAACTGAATCAGTCGGCAGCTTTTTAACAATTTCACTAAAGAATTTTGCCTGCAGAACGATTGCTCCTTGCTGCTTAATTTCAACGATTTCATCCCCAGCTTCCTCTTTTGGAATAAAAGACTCAATCGAAACATCCGAGTCACTTCCTGTTAAGGTTACCCCTTCAGTTGTGGCGACAATTTTGATCCCTGTTAGGATGGGTATGGTTGTTCTGGATGTGACAGCCTTCATAACATCTTGAACACTTTGAACAAGACGATCGCGTTGGATGATAAATTTCATCGAATAATCCTCCATTTTATGAATAGTTTTTTAAGCAGATACATATAATATTATTTTTTTAAAAAAAAGTAGAAGTACTAGTAGGGCCTGTTAGTATGTGGATAACTCCAATTTTTCAATAGAAACACAGCCTATCCACATGTGGACAGACTGTGTATAGAATCGTAGAAGTTATTCACAATCTTAACAACTAAAAGGCTTCGTGTATAGGGTCAAGTTTTCTTTATTCGTTACACCTTTAACAGCTCGTGCAGTTCTTTCACTTGCTTTTGCAGTTGTGAGTCCGTCTGCAGAAGCTTAGAGATTTTTTCATGTGCATGGATAACGGTTGTATGATCGCGTCCGCCAAACTCTTCTCCTATTTTAGGCAAAGAGTTGTCGGTTAATTCACGTGATAAATACATCGCAATTTGCCGCGGAAACGCAACAGATTTTGTCCGTTTTTTCGCCTTAAAGTCTTCTAGTTTAATGCTAAAAAGCTCTCCGACCGTCTTTTGAATTTCATGGATTGTGATGACCTTAGGCTTTGAGCTTGGAATGATATCCTTTAATGCCTCAGCAGCAAGGTCTGCATTAATATCTTTATTTATTAAAGAAGAGTAAGCGACAACACGAATAAGGGCACCCTCAAGTTCGCGGATGTTGGAATCAATTTGATTCGCAATATAGAGCATTACTTCATTTGGTATATCTAAACCTTCTGCCTTTGCTTTCTTGCGAAGGATAGCAATTCTAGTTTCTAAATCCGGCGGCGTAATATCGGTAATTAGGCCCCACTCAAACCGTGACCGCAGCCGGTCTTCTAATGTCGGAATCTCTCGCGGCGGCCGGTCACTCGAGATAATAATTTGCTTGCTTTCCTCATGCAGTGCATTAAATGTATGGAAAAATTCTTCCTGAGTTGATTCTTTTCCAGCTAAAAACTGAATATCATCAATTAGCAGGATATCGACATTTCGATATTTATTGCGGAAATTCTCCGCTTTATTGTCACGAATCGAGTTAATAAATTCGTTTGTAAATTTTTCAGAAGATAAATAAACTACTTTTGCCTGCGGGTTATGATCTAAAACATAATGACCAATGGCGTGCATTAAGTGGGTCTTTCCCAAACCAACGCCGCCGTAAATAAATAACGGATTATAGGCTTTTGCCGGCGCTTCGGCAACAGCAAGCGATGCGGCATGGGCAAACCGGTTTCCGGAACCGATAACGAACGTATCAAATGTATACTTTTGATTTAAAATACCTTGAGGGAAATCCCCGTGATCATCGTCTCTCTTGACCTTCTTCGGCGGTAAGGCAACATCATTTTCAGATTCGTTTTGATTTTGCGGAATAATAAATTTTACAGATAGCTCTTCCCCGGTAATTTCATAGAGAATCCCGGAGATTAACTGAGAATACCGCTCTTCCAGCCAATCACGTGCAAATTCATTCGGAGCCGTGATCACAAGCAGATCGCCTTGAAGGGAATGGGCTTTTGTAGATTTGAGCCATGTGTCAAAGCTAGGCTTGCTTATCTTTTTCTCAATATTGGCTAGCGCTGCATTCCAAAGATCCGCAATATTTTCCAACTAGTATCCCTCCTTATTTGATATAGTAAAAGACAATTTATTTTAACTGGCACTCGGATTTATTCTGTCTAACCCCAAAAAATAGTTGTCTAACGCCAGCTCACCTATTCGACTAATTCCATAAAAATCCGGTTTGTACTGGCAGTACAGCCTATTAATTTATAAATATACGAAACATTGGTTGTGGAAAACGTATAATAAGGAAATAAAGTGGAGTTTCGACAATATCCACCCCTTGTGGACAACTTTCTACAGACCGTTAGGATAAACTATCCACACGTTATCCACAATTTGTGGATAACAAATATTTGAGATGAAGTTATTCAGAGTGAAAACACAAATATAATATCAAATAATTGCTTAAGGTGCAATGCCTTTTGATAGTTTATCCACAACCGTAACACGATGTGCATAATAATTGTCCACAGGTAGATAACTTGTGCAAAAGCTGTCAATATCTTGTGTGGATAATGAAAAATGTGTCGATTTTTTATCCACAGGCGAAAAAGCAGGAGATGAGGATCCACCCAAGAGAAAATTCCTCATGAATATAGAATTTCTGGAAACCTGCTTTATCATGTTTAAAAAATAATGGAAATAAGGAACAATATCTGGAGAGTAGTTGACAATATAATGCTGACGTCTTTATAATAGTTAAGACTGTCATATAGTTAATTTGATAGCTATTCCTCAGGGAGGTGTCATATAATGAAAAGAACATATCAACCAAATAAGCGTAAACACAGCAAAGTTCACGGTTTCCGCAGTCGCATGAGCTCAGCAAACGGACGTAAGGTTCTAGCTCGTCGTCGTCAAAAAGGAAGAAAAGTATTATCAGCATAGACCACTGAAGCGTCAGTGGTCTTTTTTATAAGAAAAGCGAAAGCGTCAGGGCGCTGGAGCTAGACAATAAGAAAAGCGGAAGTGCCCTTGTCAGGCGACTAGCCGCGAGGGCACTGAAGCTGGACAATTCTCAAGTTCAAAGACCAAAGGAGTTTTTTTATGAAAAAAGAATTCCGAATTAAGAAGAATAAAGAGTTTCAGGCAGCTTTCCAGAAGGGGCACTCCTTCGCTAATCGCCAATTTGTGGTTTACTCTTTGCCGAAAGAGGGGCAGGATTTTTTTCGTATCGGCCTTTCGGTGAGCAAAAAGATTGGAAATGCTGTTACGAGAAACAGAATTAAGCGATATGTCAGGCAATCGATCCATGAATTGGATGATCAGCTTTCCAATGGAAATGACTATGTGATTATTGCCAGGAAGCCAGCAGCAGAAATGGACTTTTTTGAAGTAAAAAAAAGTTTAACGCATGTTCTGAAGGTTGGAAAAGTATTGAAGAGGAAATAAGTTTACAGATTTAGTTAAATAATGCTGTATAGTCGAGACAATTAAACAGAAAAAATGATAAAATACTTTTGAAATAGTACATAAGAAGGTAACTGACATTTTTTTTAACTTTATATTTGGCAAGGAGGAACATTTGCTTGAAAAAACGAATATTACTTTCGTTCGGCCTGCTTTCTGTGTTCTTGTTTTTAACAGGGTGCAGTGAAATAAAGAAGCCGATTACTTCGGAAAGTACAGGGTTTTGGAATGAATACATCGTCTATCCTTTATCATGGTTAATTAAAGAAGGAGCGCATTTACTCGGTGGAAGCTATGGTTTATCACTGATTGTCGTAACTATTATTATCCGTTTAGCAATGTTGCCACTGATGATTAAGCAGACAAGAAGCTCCAAGGCGATGCAGGCATTGCAGCCGGAAATGAAGGCACTTCGGGAAAAGTACAGCTCGAAAGATCAAAAGACACAGCAAAAGCTGCAGCAGGAAACAATGGCCCTTTTTCAAAAGCATGGCGTCAATCCAATGGCCGGCTGTTTTCCATTAATCGTGCAAATGCCAATCTTAATTGGCTTTTACCATGCCATCTCGAGAACAAGAGACATTGCATCGGACAGCTTCCTATGGTTTGACCTTGGGGAAAAAGATCCCTATTACATCTTGCCAATCATCGCTGGAATTACCACCTTTATTCAGCAAAAAATGATGATGGCGGGCCAGGAGCACAATCCGCAAATGGCTATGATGCTGTGGATGATGCCGATCATGATTGTTGTGTTTGCATTCAGTTTCCCAGCAGCCCTTTCACTGTACTGGGTTGTCGGAAATATTTTTATGATTGTCCAAACCTATTTTATTAAAGGACCGGATTTAAGGGCGCAGGCCACCGGTAATGCGGGAGGAGCAAAAAAGTGAAACAAGTAACTGCTACAGGACAAACTGTCGAAGAAGCAGTAGAATCAGCTTTAGCTCAACTACAAACAACAAAAGACCGCGCAGATATAAATATTATTGATGAAGGTAAAAAGGGGATTTTTGGTATCTTTGGTTCACGTCCGGCAGTTGTTAAGGTTACGATGGTCATTGATCCAATTGAGGAAGCAAAGAAATTCCTGGTTCAAGTAAGTGAACAAATGGGTGCACCGGCGGAGATTGAAATCAAACGGGAAGGCAAACAGGTTTACTTGATCATGACCGGGGAAAAAATTGCGCTGTTAATCGGAAAACGAGGTCAAACCCTTAATTCGCTGCAATATTTGACCCAGTTGGTGATTAATCGCTATGCTACTCAATATTTAACCGTGATTTTGGACGCTGAAGATTACCGAAACAGAAGAAGTGAAACGCTCGTTCAATTGGCTCAGCGGCTTGCGGGGAAGGCTGTCAAGTCAGGAAAAGATGTAGCGTTGGAACCGATGCCTTCTTATGAGCGTAAAGTGATTCATACCGCTTTAGCTGATAACAAACGAGTAAAGACATTTTCAGATGGAACTGAACCCCATCGATTTATCGTCATTACACCAGTGAAAAGATAATGAAAAAAAACATCCTATCCATTGATAGGGTGTTTTTTTTGTCATTTTTCATAAAAGTATGGTTGATTGGAGCGGAACACGAGACTTAGGCTGGAGAACGGGGCGGAAATCAACATTGTTGATAACTTTTGCTTGAAGATTTCACACTTTATTGTTATTCACATGTGGATAAGTTAAAATAATAAATAGACATTTTGGACTGTGGATAAGGTTAAGATGCTTTTTTAACAGAAATTCATGTGGTATTCTACTATTTTGGAGAAAAAATAACTTTTTATATAGTAAGTGTTAGTTGTTACTTGTGAGGTGAAGGAAATGGAATTTGATACAATTGCGGCCATCTCAACTCCGATGGGGGAGGGAGCTATTGCGATTGTTCGATTGAGCGGTGATGATGCCGTTCCAATCGCAGACAAGCTGTTTAAGGGTATTGGAGGAAAAAAACTGACAGAAGTGGCGAGCCATACGATTCATTATGGCCATCTTCTCGACCCGAAAAACAATGAAGTGGTAGAAGAGGTAATGGTCTCGGTTATGAAAGCACCAAAGACGTTTACAAAAGAAGATGTTGTCGAGATCAACTGCCACGGCGGGATTGTGTCTGTGAATCGCGTGCTGCAGCATGTGTTGAAATACGGGGCAAGATTGGCGGAACCCGGCGAATTTACGAAACGGGCCTTTTTAAATGGACGGATTGATTTATCGCAGGCAGAAGCGGTCATGGATTTAATTCGGGCAAAAACCGACAGGGCGATGAACGTGGCACTTGGACAAATGGAAGGGCGCTTATCAAAGCTTGTCAAAAAGCTGCGCCAGGAGATTTTAGAAGTGCTCGCCCATGTCGAAGTAAATATCGATTACCCAGAGTATGATGATGTCGAGGAAATGACTCATAAGATGCTGCTGGAAAAAGCTCATTTTGTTCGGGAGGAAATTCAAAAGCTGCTGCAAACATCGGAGCAGGGTAAGATTTTACGTGAGGGTCTATCAACAGTCATTATTGGACGGCCAAATGTCGGTAAATCATCATTATTAAACAGTCTCGTTCATGAAAATAAGGCAATTGTTACCGATATTCCCGGGACGACACGTGATGTGATTGAGGAATATGTCAATGTCCGCGGAGTGCCGCTCAGACTGTTAGATACAGCTGGAATCAGGGAGACAGAGGATATTGTCGAACGGATTGGCGTTGAACGTTCTCGGCAAGTATTAAAAGAGGCGGATTTAATTTTACTTGTGTTGAATTATTCTGATTTGCTGACAATCGAGGATGAGCATCTTTTTGAAGCGGTAAACGGGATGGATGTCATTGTTATTGTTAATAAAACGGATTTGCCGCAGCAAATCAATATGGAACGTGTAAAGGAATTAGCGAAAGGCCATAAACTGGTTACTACTTCATTGCTCGAAGACCTTGGTGTTGATGAACTGGAGGAGGCTATTGCCTCATTGTTCTTTGCCGGATCGATTGATGCCGGAGATATGACCTATGTGTCAAACAGCCGCCATATTGCGTTGCTCAATATGAGCCTGCAGGCGATTGAGGAAGCGATTGAAGGGGTGGAAATCGGCACCCCGATTGATATTGTCCAAATTGATTTAACGAGAACTTGGGAACTGCTCGGAGAAATTATCGGCGACAGTGTCCATGAAAGCCTTATTGATCAGCTATTCTCGCAATTTTGTTTAGGGAAATAGAAAAGATGACTCTTCTTATGTTTTTCCCGGTATTAGAGGGGATAAAATAGAGGAATGAAGTTTAGAGGAGCCCGTTTCGGTTGGAAAATTGAGAAAAGGCGCTTATAGAGTTTATAGGAGCCGGTTTAGTTCAAGAAGTTGAGAAGAGGGTCGCTTATAGAGCTTATAAGAGCCCGTTTCGGTTCAAAAATTGTGAAAAAGGGTTCCAATTGGACTTATTAGAGACCGTTTGGATTAAAAAATTGGTTAAAAGGTATCCAATAGGTCTCTAGGAGCCGAAACTATTAAAGCAAAGTTGAAGATTCAGCGTTTCCGTCATGATACGGAAAAGGAGGAAACAAATGCAATACGAAGCAGGAAGTTATGACGTCATTGTCGTTGGTGCCGGACATGCCGGCTGTGAAGCGGGACTTGCCGCAGCAAGACTTGGCGCGAAAACATTAATGATCACGATCAACTTAGATATGATTGCCTTTATGCCTTGTAACCCATCCGTCGGCGGCCCCGCAAAGGGGATTGTTGTGCGTGAAATTGACGCACTCGGCGGGGAAATGGCTAAAAATATTGATAAAACCTATATTCAAATGAGAATGCTGAACACCGGTAAGGGTCCGGCAGTGCGGGCATTACGGGCACAGGCCGATAAATTTGCCTATCAGCACGAAATGAAAAAAACATTGGAAGAAGAAGCAAATTTAACCCTAATCCAAGGCATGGTTGAGGAATTGATTGTCGAAGAGGGGACTGTTCAAGGGGTTATCACGAAAACAGGGGCAGTCTATCGCTCCAAAACGGTGATAATCACGACAGGGACATTCTTACGCGGGGAGATCATCCTCGGTGAATTAAAATATTCCAGCGGCCCGAATAATCAACAGCCGTCAATTAAGCTGTCAGAACACTTAGAAGAGCTTGGCTTTGAATTGGTGCGTTTCAAGACAGGAACACCGCCAAGAGTCAATAGCAATACCATTGATTACAGCAAAACGGAAATCCAGCCTGGTGATGAAGTTCCAAGGGCCTTTTCCTACGAAACAACGAAATATATTACCGACCAGCTGCCATGCTGGCTGACCTATACAAATGACAGTACCCATCAGTTAATTGACGCCAACCTCCATCGGTCGCCGATGTTCTCCGGCATGATTAAAGGAACTGGACCGAGATATTGTCCATCAATTGAGGATAAGGTGGTCCGCTTTAACGATAAGCCGCGCCATCAAATTTTCCTTGAACCGGAAGGAAGAAATACGAAGGAAGTCTATGTACAGGGACTGTCAACGAGCCTTCCAGAAGATGTACAGCAGCAAATCATTAAAACGGTACCCGGACTGGAAAATGCCCAAATGATGCGGGCGGGTTATGCGATTGAGTATGATGCGATCGTGCCAACACAACTTTGGCCGACATTGGAAACAAAAGTAATCAAAAACCTATATACAGCGGGTCAAATTAATGGAACATCCGGTTATGAAGAAGCTGCCGGGCAGGGATTGATGGCTGGGATTAATGCAGGTTTACATGCACTTGGCCGCGAACCAATCGTGTTAAGCCGCTCAGATGCCTATATTGGCGTGTTAATTGATGATTTAATTACAAAAGGAACACCTGAACCATACCGGCTTTTAACATCCAGAGCGGAATACCGCCTCTTGCTGCGTCATGACAATGCTGACTTACGCTTAACAAAGATCGGACATGAAATTGGCTTAATCCGTGATGATCGTTATGAAGCATTTGTAGTGAAAGAGGAAGCGATTGAAGCTGAAAAACAAAGATTGCAGTCGATCATCCTTAAACCTTCCGCTAAGGTACAGGAATTAATTCGCAGTATTGGCGGCAGTGAGCTAAAAGACGGTATCCGTGCCTCCGACCTGCTAAAAAGGCCGGAAATGTCATACGAATTGCTGGAGACTCTGACAAGTCCTGAAGTCCCTTTAGATGATGAAATAAAAGAACAAGTGGAAATTCAAATTAAATATGAGGGCTATATTGAAAAGTCCTTGCAGCAAGTCGAGAAGCTCAAAAAGATGGAAGATAAGAAAATACCTGAAAATATCGATTACGATGCCATTTCGGGATTAGCGACAGAAGCAAAACAAAAGTTAAAGAAAATCAAACCATTATCGCTGGCACAGGCATCAAGAATTTCTGGTGTGAATCCGGCTGATATCTCCATCCTGCTGGTCTATCTGGAACATGGACGAGTGGCTAGGATATCAACTAATTAGAAGGACATAAGTGAGGAAAATAATGAATATTGAACAATTTCAATCCAGTCTTCAGGAAAAGGGAATAACTTTAAGCAGTACACAGCTTAATCAATTTGAAACGTATTTTTCGACATTGGTTGAGTGGAATGAAAAAATGAATTTAACAGCCATTACGGAAAAGGAAGATGTGTATTTAAAGCATTTTTATGATTCCATTACGGCCTCCTTCTATTTTGATTTTACAAAGCCATTTCATCTTTGCGATGTTGGCGCAGGTGCAGGATTCCCGAGTATTCCGTTAAAAATTGTTTATCCTCAGATTCAGGTGACAATTGTTGATTCATTAAATAAACGGATTTCATTTTTACAGCATCTTGCCTCCGTTTTGCATTTGGAAAATGTCCAATTTGTCCATGATCGTGCCGAAACCTTTGGGGTCAATCCGGCTTACCGGGAAAGCTTTGATGTGGTTACAGCAAGAGCAGTGGCAAGAATGTCTGTATTAAGTGAATTTTGTTTACCGCTGGCAAAAGTAGGCGGACACTTTATTGCGATGAAGGCGTTACATGCCAAGGATGAATTGGAAATAGGTCAAAAGGCCATCACCACACTTGGCGGCAAGGTCGAAAAGGTGTACACTTTTACATTGCCAATGGAAGACAGCGAACGGAATATTTTACTCATTAAGAAGGAAAAGCAAACACCAAAGAAGTACCCGCGAAAGCCGGGAACACCGGGGAAAATGCCAATTGAATAAGGTAATTCCCGGGGCATAATTAATATAAATTATGTTTATGTGTGATAAATCTATATAACATTTTTTACGGAAAAATGGTATCCTAGGCAGGAAGAATTTATTTGGATAGAGAATAAGTAATAGGGAGTTTCGTAAAGGTGGTGTTGGGGATGAAGAGTTCATTTACACGCTTTTTTGGCCTCGGCGATAAAGGTGAACAAGAGGTTGAGCTTGAAAAGGATCTGGATATCGAACGAAACGAAGAAATAAAGAAGATACCGATTAACCAAATTATACCGAACCGTTTCCAGCCTCGGACGGTATTCGATGAAGAGAAAATTGAAGAATTATCACGCACGATTCATATACATGGAATTATCCAGCCGATTGTCGTAAGAGAGTTTGCTGTCGATAAATATGAAATTATTGCCGGGGAGCGCCGCTGGCGTGCGATGAAAAAACTGGGTTGGGCAGAAGCGCCTGCAATCATTAAAAATTTATCTGATACAGAAACAGCATCGGTTGCCCTCATTGAAAATTTACAACGTGAAGAATTGTCACCGATTGAAGAAGCCATTGCCTATGGGAAGCTGCTTGAGCTGCACAATTTGACACAAGAGGCTTTAGCGCAGCGCCTTGGGAAAGGACAGTCGACCGTTGCCAACAAGCTGCGTCTGCTTAAATTACCACAGCCTGTTCAAGAAGCGTTACTCAATAAAGTCATTACCGAACGCCATGCACGAGCACTTATTCCGCTGAAGAATCCGGAGAAACAGGTAGCTCTTTTGGCGGAAGTTATTGAGAGGAATTGGAATGTAAAGCAGACAGAGGAACGTGTGGTTAAGCTTCTGGATCAAACGAGGGAAAAACCAAAGCCAAAACGAAAGGCTTTTAGTAAAGATATGCGAATTGCGGTCAATACGATTCGTCAATCGTTATCAATGGTAACTGACAGCGGCATTAATTTGAATGCTGAGGAAGAAGAATTTGACGAATTTTACCAATTTACCATTCGAATTCCAAAGAAAAAGTAACCCGACACTCCATGTGTTTGGTTATTTTTTTTGTCTAACTTCCCTCTGAAATAGTTAATTGGAAAAATTAAGCCGACTGGGATGCTGGAATATTTTTTGAAAAAAACTAACTTCCCAGCCATTTCATGATAAAATAAGGGAATGGAATTTTACTTTCCTCCCCTGATAGGGGATAATTAATCATGCTATTCTGAACATTTGATAGAATCGCAAATTGATAATTTTTGAGAAATAAAGGGTAGGTGACATCGTGGGGAAAATCCTTTCAATCGCAAACCAAAAAGGTGGAGTCGGCAAAACGACAACCTCTGTCAACCTAGGAGCCTGCTTAGCGTACATAGGAAAACGGGTCTTATTAGTAGATATCGACCCGCAGGGAAATGCAACGAGCGGGATTGGAATTGAAAAGGCGGAAGTTGAACAGTGTATCTATGATGTGTTAGTAGACGATGTCGAAGCAAAGGATGTAATTAAACCGACATCTGTTGAAAATTTGTACGCCATTCCAGCCACCATCCAGCTGGCAGGAGCCGAAATTGAGCTGGTTCCCACTATTTCAAGAGAGGTCCGCTTAAAACGTGCTCTTGAAGAAGTGAGAGATCAATTTGATTATATTATTATTGATTGTCCGCCGTCGTTAGGGCTTTTGACCCTGAATGCCTTAACAGCATCTGATGCGGTGTTAATCCCTGTCCAATGTGAGTACTATGCGCTGGAAGGGTTAAGTCAATTATTAAATACAGTCAGACTCGTACAAAAGCATTTAAATCAGGATTTAAAAATTGAAGGCGTTTTATTAACGATGCTTGATGCAAGAACAAATCTGGGCATTCAAGTCATTGAAGAAGTGAAAAAGTATTTCCAAGATAAAGTATATAAAACCATTATTCCAAGAAATGTGCGTCTAAGTGAGGCTCCAAGCCATGGGGAACCAATCATTACCTATGATTCAAGATCCCGCGGTGCTGAAGTGTATTTAGATTTAGCAAAGGAAGTGGTCTCAAATGGCTAAAGGCTTAGGCAAAGGCCTGAATGCATTTTTTAGTGATGTCAGTAAAGAAGAAACAGTTCAAGAAATTAAGCTGAAAGAACTGCGCCCAAACCCATATCAGCCACGTAAAACCTTTCAACAAGAAACAATAGATGAATTAAAAGATTCCATCCTTGAGCATGGCATCCTGCAGCCGATCGTTGTTCGTAAAAGTATCAAAGGTTATGAAATAGTTGTCGGTGAACGCCGTTTCCGTGCGGCCAAGGAAGCAAAACTTACGACCGTTCCTGCGGTGGTCCGTGAGCTGTCGGAACAGCAAATGATGGAACTCGCTGTACTCGAAAATCTTCAAAGAGAAGATTTAAACCCGATTGAAGAGGGACTGGCTTATCAAACGTTAATGGAGAAATTAAAGCTGACACAGGAAGAGGTCGCGAACCGTTTAGGAAAAAGCCGGCCGCATGTCGCCAACCATATCCGTCTGCTTTCCCTCCCTCCTATCATCCAAGAATTGATTTCAACCGGGAAAATATCGATGGGGCACGGCCGAGCTTTATTGGGACTTAGACAAAAAGCAAACCTTCCAGCTTTAGTAGAAAAGGTGATTCAAGAAGGGTTAAACGTCCGTCAATTAGAAAAATTAATCCAGCAATTGAATGAAAATGTTTCACGTGAAACAAAAAAGCCGGAAAAGAAAAAGGATGTATTTATTCAGGAGCGGGAACATTCCCTCCGTGAACGGTTCGGTACAAAGGTTCATATAAAGCAAAGCAAAAACAAGGGGAAAATTGAAATTGAATTTTTCTCACAGGATGACCTTGAACGAATCCTTGAAATACTTGATCAAGAAGAACATGTATAAGCCATCAAATCGATGGTTTATTTTTTTGAAAAAACTCCTTTCCAATCGAAATAAAACATGATAGTTTAATAGTTAATACTATTTCGAGAGGCGAAAAATAGGTGGAATTGCGATGTTTTTATTAGGAACACTTGTAAATGGACTGTTAATTATTATTGGTACCCTGATAGGGAAATTACTCAACCGCATCCCTGAGGGAATGAAAGTGACGGTTATGTATGCAATTGGCTTGTCTGTTATGGTGTTGGGCCTCCAGATGGGGTTGAAGAGTGAAAATTTCCTGATTGTCATTATTAGTCTTGTTGCCGGGGCGGTCATCGGTGAGCTGCTTAGGCTGGAAGATAAATTAAATGACCTTGGCGGATGGCTGGAGCGTAAGGTGGGCTCAAATGGAAAAGGAAGTATCTCAGAAGGCTTTGTCACGGCTACATTGATTTTCGTCATTGGAGCGATGGCGATTCTTGGCGCCCTTGACAGCGGTATTCGTGGAGATCATGATGTCCTTTATATGAAATCACTGATAGACGGCTTTACGGCCTTAATATTAACGACCACTTTAGGAATAGGCGTCATTTTTTCCGCCATCCCTGTTGTTCTCTATCAGGGGTCAATTGCCTTGTTTGCGACACAGATTGACCGCTTTGTTCCACAAGCGTTGATGGATCAGTTTATTGTTGAAATGACGGCGACCGGAGGCGTTATGATTTTTGCCATTGGCTTGAATCTCACCGGAATGGTCAAAATTAAGGTCGCAAACCTGCTCCCTGCCATTGTTGTTACAGGGATAATTGTAACGATTATCTACTTTTATCATTATTTTTTACAATAAATGGAATTAAAAGGGAGCAACGTTGGAAAATGATTGCTCCTTTTAGTTTGTCTTTTCTTCTTCTACCCAATTTAAATCTGCCCAGCTTTGTTTTTGGTACGAGACGCTTGCTTGGTATATTCCGCCTGCAATCGTTTTGGCCATTTTCATGACAAGGTTTAAGCGTGTGTTTTGTAAGACGAAAAATTCCATAAATCCGCTGACATTGACGATGCCAGTGATGTGCATGTCACCTACAGCCGGGAGATCCTTATTTACTCCTGCGCCTGGTTTAACAGGTCCATTCCCCACCTGAATCACCCCGACATTTTTTATTTTCCCTAAACAGGCATCAATGCCAATAATATATGGATCAGCATGTTTGGCCCGGATTTCCTTCAGCTTTTCCACAAGATTCACAGCATGAATGGGATCATCCAATGTTCCGTATACGTAAAACGATTCAATGTTTTTCTCTTCTAGCAGGCTCCCGACAAGTGGACCTAATGAATCTCCTGTGGAACGGTCTGTTCCAATGCAAATAAATACAATGGGGCGGCTTGTGACACTGGGAATATTCAGGAGTAACGCCTCGGCGAGATGTCGGGCAGCATGAAAATCATCATGAACAATGTGTGTCTTGGCCCTCCTGTCAAAAAAGCTTGGTTTGAGATTCATTAATTCCACTCCCTGAATGTTATGTACGGTAAATAGTTTTACTATTATACGGAAAATTCAGGAAATCTATACATGAAGTGTAGAAAAACAAAATTCATAATGCTATTATCTGCATAGGAAAATTGCTAAAATAGATTGAATGTAATTGGGTTTAAGGAAGGTGTAAAAATGAGTCTAACGGCAAAGACAATACAAGAAGATATTAATAAATTTCAAGATGAAGATACATGGCTGAATCTTGGTGAGAGCGCGCTAAAAATTATTGCCATTTTAGTTATTGCCAATATCATTATCCGTATTGGCAAAGTGGCCATTCACAATGTTTTTAAGATTAGAAACTTGTCACCGCTTAATACATCAGAACGCCGTGAAGACACGCTTTCTAGGCTGCTCGATAGTGTTCTTACTTATGTGGTCTATTTTATCGCGATAATGATGGTTCTTTCAGTTTTAGGAATTGATGTCAAGGCACTTATTGCCGGAGCGGGAGTTGTCGGGTTAGCAGTAGGTTTTGGAGCACAGAGCTTGGTAAAGGACGTTATTTCCGGTTTCTTTATCATTTTTGAAGACCAGTTTTCAGTTGGCGATCATGTTCGAATAGGAGAATTTGAAGGCAATGTCGAAACTATTGGATTAAGAACAACGAAAATTAAAAGCTGGACAGGCGAAGTTCATATTTTACCGAACGGCAGCATTTCTCAAGTGACCAATTTTTCAATCAATAATAGCCTTGCTATCATTGATATTGCCATCTCCTATGGAGAAGATATCGAAAGGGCTGAAAAAGTGATTGCCGGTGCATTGGTAAATATGCCAAGCCAATATGAAGAGTTAACGAAGGCACCGGAATTATTAGGAATTCAAACAATGGGTCCGAATGAGATTGTTTTGCGCATCATCGCGGAAACATTACCAATGAAGCAGTCTGGTGTAACTCGGGGAATTCGGAAGGATATAAAACTTATTTTAGACGAAAATGGGATTAAAGCACCAAATCTTAATTTTTTTATGTACCAAAACGGATCCGGTCAATCGAAGTAGAAATGGGGGATAAGTGATGGAGGAAAAGGAATTTGCCCTAAATGATGTGGTTGAGATGAAGAAACAGCATCCCTGTGGGACGAATCGCTGGAAAATCATTCGTCTGGGGATGGATATTCGGATTAAATGTGAGGGGTGCGGCCATAGTGTCCTCATTCCACGCAAAGAGTTTTCAAGGAAAATGAAGAAAATATTGGTGAAGCATGAAGATTAATTTCATGCTTTTTTTTCTTATCTAACTATATTATTCTTATAACAAAAGTAGAAATAGAGCGTTTTGGGGGTGGAGCATTTGGCAGAAATACGAAAGTCAGCTTGTCCGTTAAATTGCTGGGATAGCTGTGGTTTTCATGTAACAATTGATCAGGATCGGGTTGTAAAGGTTGAAGGTGACCCCTCCCATCCCATCACACAGGGAAAAATTTGCGGACGCGGACGAATGCTCGAAACAAGGACAAACTCCGGGGAGCGCGTATTGCATCCGTTAAAAAAGGTAAACGGAACATTTCAGCAAATCTCCTGGGAACAGGCTCTTGATGAGATTGCTGCAGAATTAAAAAAAATTAAAAAAACATACGGATCAACTGCTGTTTTGCACAGCCATGATTATGCGAATAATGGAATCTTAAAAAATCTTGATCAGCGCTTTTTTAATTGCTATGGCGGGGTAACAGAGCTTTATGGATCGCTTTGTTGGGGCGCAGGAATTGAAGCGCAAAAGTGGGATTTCGGCAATGCTTGGAGTCATGAACCTAATGACATTTTCAACAGTAAAAACATTATTATCTGGGGAAGAAATGTTGCCAGGACCAACATGCATTTTTTCGAAAAACTGCTTGAAGTAAAGAAAAAAGGCGCAAAGATTTATGTTATTGATCCACTTTACAACGCTACGGCAAAACTAGCCGATGAATATATATCGATCAAGCCGGGGATGGATGGATTATTAGCTGCCGGCATTATCAAGGAAATACTAAGATTAGGTCTCGAGAACCGTGAGTTTATTGAGCAATCCACCTATGGGTTTCAGGATTTGGAACAGCTTCTCGATACGATCACCCTAGAGGAAATTAGTGAAATGACAGAAGTCCCTTGTGAGGTTATGTCAAGTTTAGCATATGTTTATGCAGATAAACCGACAGCTACCTTTATGGGGTTAGGGATGCAGCGTTATACAAATGGCGGAAATACGATTCGCCTGATTGATGCCCTTGTGGCCGTCAGCGGGAATATTGGGATTGCCGGCGGCGGTGCTAATTATGCCAATGTCCAGGTGGGACAAAGCTTTGCATTTGACGAGTTAACCCTCGCTGAACGCAGGCAGCATCATAGGCAGTTTTCGATCATGAAACAGGCGGAAGAAGTGCGGAAAGCAACGGATCCGGAAATAAAGATGATCGTTGTGACCTGCGGCAATCCCTTAACACAGGTGCCTGACAGCGAAGTGGTTAGACAGGCCTTCTCCTCTGTTTCCACTCTTGTTGTGGTTGAACAATTCATGACGGATACTGCGCTGATGGCTGATTATGTTTTACCGACAACAACAGCTTTTGAAGAAGAGGACCTTTACTATTCATCTATGTACCATCATTATGTCAACTATGGCCCAAAGCTTGTCTCGGCCCCTGGTGAGGCACAGCCTGATTTATGGATCTGGACACAATTAGCGGAGCGGCTCGGATTTGGTGCTGATTTTGCTTTTTCAAGAGAAGCGTTTCTGGAAATGACACTTACACCTTTAAGAGACAGAGGGATTACCCTTGAAAAATTAAGGGCAGAGCACACATTGGAACTTCCAGTTGAAAAAATTCCATGGAGGGATCATACCTTCCAAACTCCAAGCGGTAAGTATCAGTTTACAGCGCGGGAAAAAGGTCAGAATGGCCTGTTAACATTAGCGGTTCCGGATGAATCAAAATGGGAAGACCCTGAGCTTGCTGAAAAATATCCTTATCATCTCCTAACGATTCACCCTATGCGCTCGAACCATTCGCAGAACTATCACCTTTTGACACCAAAACCGAAAGTGAAGGTAGAGATTGCACCAAATATAGCAGAACATTTTGCACTGAAAAATGGTGATTTCGTCAAGGTTTGGAATGACCGCGGCGAGATAAAAGGGGTGGTTTCTATTTTAGCAAAAGCCCATCCGAACACGATCAATATCGATGAGGGAATTTGGCGTGAATTTGGCGGGTCTGTAAATCAGCTGACTTCAAGCAGAGAATCCGATAATGGCCTTGGGAGTACATTATATGATTGTCTTGTAAATATTGAAAAAGTAAACTAACTGCCGCTATTTTGCGGCAGTTGTCTTTTTGCAGATAAATGCCTATAATTGTGAAAGACTTGTCTTTTCATGATTATGGGACTAATTATTTTTGTTTAGGCTCTGATAACGTGGCTGTTGATTTCCGCTCCAGGCGCGAGCGGTTCGCGGGGCGGGCGGTGAGCCTCCTCGGCGCTAAAGCGCCTGTGGGGTCTCACCTGTCCCGCTGCTCCCGCAGGAGTCTCGCGCCTTCCGCTCCAATCAACAGTGCTACAAACAATAAACTTTAACAGAGCCTTTGTTTAAAATAGAAGAATTTCTTTTGAGGAGTGAATGTGAATGGCTTTAACAGCTGGTATCGTAGGGTTGCCGAACGTTGGTAAGTCTACTCTTTTTAATGCAATAACGCAGGCAGGAGCGGAATCAGCAAACTATCCCTTCTGTACAATTGACCCGAATGTTGGCATTGTCGAGGTTCCTGATCACAGATTACAAAAATTAACTGAATTGGTGCAGCCGAAAAAGACCGTGCCAACGGCGTTTGAATTTACTGATATCGCCGGGATTGTCAAAGGGGCCAGTAAAGGTGAAGGACTCGGAAACAAGTTCCTTTCGCATATCCGCCAAGTGGATGCAATTTGCCAAGTAGTTCGCTGCTTTGCTGATGAAAACATTACCCACGTATCCGGGAAAGTCGATCCAATTGATGATATTGAAACAATCAACCTTGAGTTAATCCTTGCTGATATGGAATCCGTGGAAAAGCGGATTAGCCGCGTTGAAAAATTGGCTAAGCAAAAGGATAAGGATGCTGCCGCTGAATTTGAAGTTCTTGCGATGCTGCGTGATGCCTTTGAAGCAGAAAAGCCTGCTCGAACCGTTGATTTTACCGACGAGCAAATGAAATTAGTTAAAGGTTTGCATCTATTAACAATCAAGCCAGTCTTATACGTAGCGAATGTTAGTGAAGACGATGTAGCCGATCCATCTGAGAATGAATATGTGCAAAAGGTGCGAGAATTTGCTAAGGCTGATAATGCCGAGGTAATCGTTATTTGTGCAAAAATTGAAGAGGAAATTGCTGAGCTTGAAGGCGAAGAAAAGCAAATGTTCTTAGAAGAACTTGGCATTGAGGAATCCGGTCTTGATCAATTAATCCGTGCAGCGTATCATCTGCTTGGCTTAGCCACCTACTTCACAGCTGGTGTACAGGAAGTTCGCGCATGGACATTTAGAAAAGGAATGAAAGCTCCACAATGTGCGGGAGTCATTCACTCTGATTTCGAACGCGGTTTTATTCGGGCGGAAACAGTCTCCTATGATGACCTGCTGGCAGCCGGCAGCCATACGGCAGCGAAAGAAGCAGGAAAAGTTCGTTTAGAAGGAAAAGAATACGAAGTAAAAGACGGCGACGTCATCCACTTCCGCTTTAACGTGTAATTAACAAGGACTGGCATATTTTGTCGGTCCTTTTTGATTTTATAGCTATATTGATTAGAGCGGAAATCAACAGAAAAGTTTGCTTAAAAATCACATTCCTGTGAACAACATTGCATTTTTATTATACTTGTGCTATACTTTCAACTTGTGAGTAATGAATAATTGCTCCTTGCCCATTCGGGCCGTTTAGACCAAAAGGAGGTGACTGTGATGAATAAGTACGAAATCATGTACATCATCCGCCCAAATATTGAAGATGAAGCGAAGAAGGCTCTTGTTGAGCGTTTCAACACAATTCTTCTTGATAATGGTGCGGAAACTGCTGAAACAAAGGATTGGGGTAAGCGCCGTTTAGCATACGAAATCAACGATTTCCGCGACGGATACTACCAAATCGCTAAAACAACATCTTCAGCTGATGCAGTACAAGAATTTTCTCGTCTTGCAAAGATCAGCGAAGACATCATTCGCCATATCGTAATTAAAGAAGAAGCATAAGATTAACATAAATATTTTTGGTAAAAAATGTTTCACGTGAAACATATTCTGAAAAAAGGAGTTGATTCTGATGATGAATCGTGTCGTGCTTGTTGGCCGTTTAACAAAAGATCCTGATTTGCGTTATACACCAAATGGGGTCGCTGTAGCTACTTTTAGTTTAGCAGTTAACCGTCCGTTTTCTAGTCAGTCAGGTGAACGTGAAGCAGACTTTATTAACTGTGTTGTTTGGCGTAAACCAGCTGAGAATGTGGCGAACTTTTTAAAGAAAGGCAGTCTAGCAGGTGTTGATGGCCGTATTCAAACCCGCAACTATGAAGGACAAGACGGTAAACGTGTGTATGTTACAGAAGTCGTAGCTGATAGTGTTCAATTCCTTGAACCTAAAAGTGCGTCAGGCGGCGGCGGGAGAGGCAACGATTATTACGGTGCTCCTCCTATGGAACCACAAGGGAATCCATATGGCAGCAGCAATCAGAATCAACGACAAAATCAAAATCAGAATCAAAACCAAAATAAAGGGTTTACGCGAATGGATGAAGATCCGTTTGCCGGAAATGGACAAATTGACATCTCTGATGACGATCTTCCATTCTAAACAAATCCTACGAACGTTATAAAATAAAATAATAAAGGAGGGAATTTTCATGGCAGGAGGACGTAAAGGCGGTCGCGCAAAACGCCGGAAAGTGTGCTATTTCACAGCAAATGGTATCACTCGCATCGATTATAAAGATGTGGATTTACTAAAAAAATTCATCTCTGAGCGTGGAAAGATTTTACCACGTCGTGTAACTGGTACAAGCGCTAAATATCAACGTAAACTAACAGTTGCAATCAAACGTGCACGTCAAATGGCATTACTACCATTTGTTGCAGGTGAATAATAAAGCAAAAAGGCAGTAGAGGCGCAGTCCTCGCTGCCTTTTTTGTTATATAAGAATTCATAAATTTCGACATTGAGAAATGTCCAGCTCCAGCGCTCTAGGCCATACGCCGCTGACCAGGGCTCCTCCGCTTTTCTTATTTGAATCAAAGTCCATATCTGCTAAAATAGGATGATAGGCTTAAGATATTTAGGGGTGTTGAAGTGAAAAATGTACGCAAACTAACAGAGGGAGCCATCCTTCTCGCTGCATTTACTGTTCTTTTATTAATAACGATTTATGTACCGCTGATTGGCTCTATTCTAAATATAGTCCTGCCTGTGCCGTTTATCATTTTCTCAGCAAAAAATACCATGAAAAATGTTGCCGCCTTCTTTCTCGCTGCGGTTGCCATCTCGTTTATAGCCGGATCAATTGCGGGTCTGGGGTTAATGCTTTTATACGGGATTCCAGGTGTGTTCATTGGCTATATGCTGCAGAAGAATAAGAGCAGGACGGCAATTTTAATTGCCAGTTCACTGATTCTTATGGCTGGCATGGTCATCAATTATGCGGTGATCGTTGCTTTTATGAAAATTGATATCATTCAGGAGATCCACACTGCCTTAAATCAATCGCTGCACGACACGCAAGAGATGTTGAAAGCGATGGGGAGAGAGGATCAGATTAAAGGACTGCAAGAGCAAAACGCCAATCTCATTAAAGTAATTGAAATCTATGCTCCGAGCATTTTAATTTTGGGAGCTGTTATCATTTCTTTTATTATTCAATGGGTGTGTTTTCCCATTGTAAAAAGATTTGGGGTACGTGTAGAGCCGTGGGGAAGCTTCCGCAATCTTTCACTGCCAAAAAGCCTGTTGTGGTACTATTTAATTGCTTTAGGGGCGATGCTGCTGCTTCGTCCGGAGGGAAGGAACGTATTTATTTTCTGTTTTAGTCAATGCGCGCTACATATTAGAATTTTTCCTGATTTTTCAAGGGCTTGCCTTCGTGTTTTTTATTTTCCACCAAAGGTCAGTTGCGAAGGGATTGGGAGTACTTGTTGTAATTCTTTCTTTCACGATTCCAATTGCCCGTTATATAATAATGTTATTGGGTATTACAGATTTAGGCTTTGATTTTAGAAAGCAGTTTGAAAAAAAAGAGTAAGACTCGCGTCAAGGAGCTGAGAACTTTGCCTGCATTTTTTGAAAAGCGGTCAATTCGTTACCCTTTTTATGGGCTAATTGGCGTAACCGTAATCCTGCTCATTGTCCTGTTATTATATAATTGGATCTTAAGTGTTGCCGGACTGCTATTAATGATTATCCCCCTCTACTTTATGTTTGTCATCGATCATCGGGAACGGACGGAATTGGAAGAATATATCTCAACGCTTTCGTACCGGGTGAAAAAAGTCGGCGAAGAAGCACTGATGGAGATGCCAATTGGGATCATGCTCATCAATGAAGAATATTTTATTGAATGGACCAATCCTTTCCTGTCATCCTATTTTGATGAGGATACATTGGTTGGCAAGTCGCTGTATGATATTGCAGATACGCTGATACCGTTGATTAAACAGGAAGTAGAGACAGAAATTATTACCCTTCATCAGCGGAAATTTCGCGTGATTCATAAACGAGAAGAGCGTCTATTGTACTTTTTCGATGTAACCGAGCAAAAGGAAATTGAGAAAAGGTATCAGGATGACAGAACGGTCATTGCGACCATCCTTTTGGACAATTATGATGATCTGACCCAGGGGATGGATGATCAGATGCGCGGCAGTATCAATAATTTGGTCACTTCTATTCTGAATAAGTGGGCAACAGACAATGGCATCTTCTTAAAAAGAGTTTCATCGGAACGATTTATTGCTGTTTTTAGCGAACGAATTCTCCATATTCTTGAAAAAGAGAAGTTTGCAATTCTGGATGAGATCCGGGAAATGACTTCGAAGCAGAATGTTTCTTTTACCTTGAGTATTGGGGTTGGCACAGGTGTGACCTCATTGCCGGAATTAGGGGTCTTAGCCCAATCAAGTCTGGATTTAGCTTTAGGCAGAGGCGGCGACCAAGTGGCGATTAAACTGCCGAATGGGAAAGTGAAATTCTTTGGCGGCAAAACAAATCCGGTTGAAAAACGGACACGGGTCCGAGCCCGCGTGATCTCCCATGCATTACGGGATTTAATCATCGCCAGTGATAAGGTCATCATCATGGGACATAAAAACCCTGATATGGATGCAATTGGTTCAAGTATTGGCATTTATAAAGTTGCCCAAATGAACCAAAAGGAAGCCTATATCGTCGTCAATATGCAGGAAATAGATAATGCTGTGAAACGGCTGATGGGTGAACTTCGTCAACAGGAACAATTATTTTCCCGTTTTATCGGTCCTGAACAAGCATTAGAAATTGCGACGGAAAAAACACTGCTTGTTGTTGTTGATACTCATAAGCCATCCATGGTCATTGAAGAACGGTTATTAAACAAAATTGATCATGTGGTCGTGATTGACCACCATCGCCGCGGCGAAGATTTTATAGACAATCCATTGCTTGTGTATATGGAACCGTATGCCTCGTCTACCGCGGAATTGGTAACGGAATTTTTGGAATATCAGCCGAAACGCGGTAAGATTGAGATGATTGAGGCAACAGCCCTCTTAGCCGGAATCATTGTAGATACGAAAAGCTTTACACTAAGGACGGGCTCACGGACATTTGATGCCGCCTCCTACCTCCGTGCTCATGGTGCTGATACGGTTCTCGTTCAGAAGTTTTTAAAAGAAGATGTTGATACATATATAAAGAGGTCCAAGCTCATTGAATCAGTCTCTTTTTATCATGATGGAATTGCGATTGCAAAAGGAACGGAACAGGAGCTCCATGATCAAGTGATTATTGCTCAAGCAGCCGATACTCTGTTGACAATGGATGGGGTACTCGCCTCTTTTGTGATTGCTAAACGCAGCGAAGGCGTGATTGGGATTAGTGCAAGATCGCTTGGGAACGTCAATGTACAAGTCATTATGGAAAGCTTAAAAGGCGGCGGCCATTTAACAAATGCAGCAACACAGCTGTCCGGCCTGTCGATTGAAGAAACAGAGATACAATTAAAGCTGGCGATTGATGAATATTTAGAAGGAGTGAAAAAGGAATGAAGGTCATTTTTCTAAAGGATGTTAAGGGTAAAGGGAAAAAAGGGGAAGTAAAAAATGTGGCAGATGGCTATGCACATAACTTTTTAATTAAGCAGGGTTTAGCGGTTGAAGCCAATAATGCCAGCATTAGCTCATTAGATGCTCAAAAAAAGAAGCAGGAAAAAATGGCTGCTGAAGAGCTTGCTGAAGCGAAAAAACTGAAGGAAACACTGGATACGATTACGGTTGAATTAAAAGCCAAGGCCGGTGAGGGCGGACGCCTTTTTGGTTCGATTACAACAAAACAAGTTGCTGAAGAATTGCAAAAGAAGCATGGCATTAAAATCGATAAACGGAAAATGGAATTAGCGGATGCCATTCGCACGCTTGGCCATACAAAAGTACCTGTCAAGCTTCACCATGAAGTGACAGCGACATTAACGGTTTCTGTGACAGAAATCAAATAGGTGAAAATTTGCCAGTACGAAGTTGAGAATAAACATGATAGAATAGAACAAGTAAGCAATCGGATGTGATGTGATCGGTTTTGACTGGTCACTTTTTTCTTTACTCTTTATTGCGTTTTTAATTAAATCCTTCGAAGGCAGGAGGTTTTTGATAGGATGAATGATGTATATGCAGATCGTATGCCGCCGCAAAATATAGAGGCAGAACAGGCGGTACTAGGGGCAATCTTTCTTGAGCCCTCTGCTCTCACAATGGCTTCGGAAATTTTAATTCCTGAAGATTTTTATCGTGCCTCCCACCAAAAAATCTTTCATGTAATGCTCCATCTAAGTGATCAGGGTAAAGCGGTTGACCTCGTTACGGTAACAGAGGAACTCGCGGCAGCTAAACTGATTGAGGATATTGGCGGTGTCAGTTATTTAAGTGATCTGGCCGGATCTGTTCCGACGGCAGCTAATATTGAGTATTATGCTAGAATCGTAGAAGAAAAGTCGTTACTTAGAAGATTAATCCGCACGGCAACCACTATTGCCTCTGATGGTTATTCGCGTGAAGACGAAGTGGAAGCCCTGTTAAGTGAAGCAGAAAAAAGCATTTTAGAAGTGGCGCAAAGAAAGAATGCCGGCGCCTTCCACGATATTAAAGATGTACTCGTTCGGACATATGACAATATTGAGGAAATGCATAAACGTGTGGGCGAGATTACAGGTCTTGAGACAGGGTTTGTCGAACTTGACCGGATGACAGCAGGCTTCCAGCGCAATGACTTAATCATTGTGGGTGCCCGTCCTTCCGTTGGTAAAACTGCCTTTGCCTTAAATATTGCGCAAAATGTGGCGAAAAAGACAGGTGAAAACATCGCCATCTTTAGTCTCGAGATGGGGGCAGAGCAGCTTGTCATGCGTCTCTTGTGTGCCGAAGGAAATATCGATGCGCAAAGGCTTCGTACCGGGTCCTTAACAGAGGAAGACTGGGGTAAGCTGACGATGGCAATGGGCGCCTTATCAAACACAGGGATCTATATTGATGATACCCCTGGGGTGCGTGTCGGTGATATTCGCTCAAAATGCCGCCGCCTAAAGCAGGAGCATGGTTTAGGGATGATTTTAATTGATTATTTACAGCTTATTTTAGGCAGCGGCCGCTCCGGCGAAAACCGTCAGCAGGAAGTATCGGAAATTTCCCGGTCTCTTAAGCAATTGGCTCGTGAGTTGCAGGTGCCGGTTATTGCCCTTTCACAGCTGTCCCGTGGTGTCGAGCAGCGCCAGGATAAGCGTCCCATGATGTCGGATATTCGTG
This sequence comes from Neobacillus sp. 19, assembly GCF_049463095.1. Lineage (NCBI taxonomy): Bacteria > Bacillati > Bacillota > Bacilli > Caryophanales > Bacillaceae > Neobacillus > Neobacillus sp. 19. The sequence goes on from NZ_JBMPZU010000010.1 coordinate 32,858, forward strand.
AATCAGGTTCGATCGAGCAGGACGCCGATATTGTTGCCTTCCTTTATCGTGATGATTATTATGATAAGGAATCTGAAAGTAAGAATATCATTGAAATTATTATTGCTAAACAACGGAATGGTCCAACCGGTACGGTTTCGTTAGCCTTTGTGAAGGAATATAATAAATTTGTTAATATAGAGACACGTTATGATTCTCCGCCTGGAGCGTAATGTGTCATGGTGGAGTCAGCCCTCATTAAGCTGGCTCCATTTTTATATTCATAGTTTCATATTTTTACGAACGTATATGATATTTTTATATAAAATGTTCGTGTTTTGTTTGATTTTTTAGGATTAACTTGATAAACTATTGTGGTGAGATAATTAATTAAATAATTAATAATAGATGTAAAAATTTCGGAGGTGCCTTTCATGTCATCAGTAGTGGTTGTTGGTACGCAATGGGGAGACGAAGGAAAAGGGAAAATTACCGATTTTCTTTCAGAAAATGCTGAGGTCATCGCTCGTTACCAAGGTGGTAACAATGCAGGCCACACCATTAAATTTAACGGGGAAACCTATAAATTACATTTAATTCCTTCAGGGATATTTAATAAAGAAAAAATCAGTGTCATCGGTAATGGAATGGTTGTTGATCCAAAGGCACTTGTACAAGAATTAGCTTATTTACATGAAAAAGGAATTACAACCGAGAATCTTCGGATTAGCAACCGTGCCCACGTCATCCTTCCGTACCATTTAAAATTAGATGAAGTGGAAGAGACACGAAAAGGCGCTAATAAAATCGGAACAACGAAAAAGGGAATCGGCCCTGCTTATATGGATAAGGCAGCCCGTGTTGGTATTCGTATTGCTGATTTACTTGACCGTGAAATTTTTGAAGAGAAACTTATACAGAACCTTGAAGAAAAAAATCGCTTATTCGAGCGTATTTATGAGACTGAAGGCTTTAAAAAAGAAGACATTCTCGACGAATACTTTGAATATGGCCAACAAATTGAGAAATATGTGTGCGATACATCTGTTGTATTAAATGATGCATTGGATGAGGGCAAGCGTGTTTTATTTGAGGGTGCTCAGGGCGTCATGCTTGATATCGACCAAGGTACCTACCCATTTGTTACTTCTTCGAACCCAGTTGCAGGAGGCGTGACAATCGGTTCTGGTGTCGGCCCATCAAAAATCACGCATGCAGTCGGTGTATGTAAAGCGTACACTTCTCGTGTCGGTGATGGTCCATTCCCAACTGAATTAAATGATGAAATCGGAAACCAAATTCGTGAAGTAGGTCGTGAGTATGGAACAACAACAGGCCGTCCGCGCCGTGTTGGCTGGTTTGACAGTGTTGTCGTTCGTCATGCCCGCCGTGTCAGCGGATTAACGGACCTTTCTCTTAATTCAATCGATGTGTTAACAGGGATTGAAACATTAAAGATTTGCACGGCTTATCGCTTCAAAGATGAAGTCATTACCGAATATCCTGCTAACTTAAAGGTTTTAGCACAATGTGAGCCTATTTACGAGGAGCTTCCTGGCTGGACAGAGGATATTACAGGGGTTAAAACATTAGATGAACTGCCTGTAAATGCCCGCCACTACGTGGAACGTGTAACACAGCTTACAGGTATTCCGTTATCCACCTTCTCAGTCGGCCCGGATCGAAATCAAACAAATGTTGTCCGCAGCCCGTGGAGAATGATCTAAACCAAAGAACGAAGCCCTCTTTCAGGGGGCTTCAAATTTTTTTTAAAAAGTTTATAAAAAGTATTGCGTTATTACAATCACCCATGATATTATAAGAAGCGTCGTCACAATACGACAAATTATTTCAAAAGCATCTGACCTAAGGCAACACAAAGATTAGGTACGGAATTTAGTTTGAGCCATTAGCTCAGTTGGTAGAGCATCTGACTTTTAATCAGAGGGTCGAAGGTTCGAGTCCTTCATGGCTCACCATTTACATTTACTATGGCCCCTTGGTCAAGCGGTTAAGACACCGCCCTTTCACGGCGGTAACACGGGTTCGAATCCCGTAGGGGTCATTGGCTTTTGATTGTCAGTAAGCGACTGGCAAGGACGGTCTCCTTGCTGGCAATCAATTAAATCTGGTCTGGTAGTTCAGTTGGTTAGAATGCCTGCCTGTCACGCAGGAGGTCGCGGGTTCGAGTCCCGTCCAGACCGCCATCTAGATGGCTCAGTAGCTCAGTCGGTAGAGCAAAGGACTGAAAATCCTTGTGTCGGCGGTTCGATTCCGTCCTGAGCCATAAAAAAAGGAAGCTTGCCTATGCATGCTTCTTTTTTTTATCTATGCCGTAGCTACTGTAATGAACCCGTAATAATAGTTCCTCTTTTTTACAAAACTCCTCCATAGTTTGTCCTAGTTTCCAAAATTAAAATCTACTACTCTAGAACTACATCAATCTCTGTTTTAATAGGGATTCACCCCTACTATTTAAGAAAAATATAGCTTCAAAATATGATAAAACGACTAGCATATTTCAAAGAAATGTAGGAAAATGTCAGCAATTATACATTTTTGTTACATTATAAAGACTATTAATCTTTTTAAATAAAACTATGTTAAAGTAAAAGAGGTCTAAAATTCTGGAAAATTCTTTACATAGCATAAATCCAAGTTTATAAGGGTTTTACCGTGGTTTAGGAGGAAAAAATGTTATTCTCGAATAAAAGCTCCAAAAGATTCTTATTATTAAAAACAACTGTAGTCACTGCCATGGCTGCATCTGTTATCGCTTTTAGCAATGGCCCGGTTGCATTTGCTACATCATCAAAATTGACCACTGTTTATCATGTATATCTTAATAGCACCTACATAGGTAATGTTACCGATAAAGAAGTAGTGAATAAAGTTATAGCTGAGAAAGTTGATACAGCAAAGAAATCCTTCAAGGATGCAAATTTTAATATAGGTTCACAGGTTCAATACATACCTGAACAGGTCTTCCGAGCAGCAACAACCAATCAAGATACAGTGCAAACGATAAAGGACACATTCCAGCTTCAAGCTGAAGCCTCCGCTCTCGTGATTGACGGGAAGCCGGTTGTTTACCTTGGTAATAAGGAGACAGCTGAAGACGTCGTGAAAAAGCTGAAACTGCAATATGTAACTGAGGAGCAATTAACGGAACTTGAGGCAAGAAAGGCCAAATCCGATGCATCCTTACCGGCATTACAAGAAAATGAAACTCGTATAGTAGACGTTCGTCTATCAAAAAATGTTTCAATCGAAGACGAAAACATTGCTCCGGATCAAATGATGTCTGCTGATGATGCCGTTACCTTTTTACAAAAAGGGACTTTGGAAGAAAAGAAATATGCGATTCAAGCTGGCGACGTGCTTGAAACCATTGCTCAGGATCATGGATTAGCGAAAGCTGATCTTTTAGCCTTAAATCCTGATTTAACAGAGGACACCCTTTTGCAAATTGGTCAGGATATAAACGTAACAGCGCTTCAACCGTTTGTCGAGGTAATCGTTGATAAAGAAGTCAATCAACAGGAAGTCATTCCATTTGCCAATGAAGTCGTTGAAGACTCATCGATGCCAAAGGGTGAGACGAAAGAAAAGCAACAAGGACAAAACGGTTCGCGTTCTGTAACATATGCCATCACAGAACAGAATGGGGTAACGGTTAAGAAGGACCAGTCAAGCGAGCAGATTATCCAGCAGCCTGTTAATCATATTGTGGTAAAAGGAACAAAGGCTATTCCATCCCGCGGTGAAGGCAGCTTCGCCTGGCCGGCAGTCGGCGGCTATATATCCAGTCAAATGGGTTACCGCTGGGGCAAAATGCATAAAGGGATTGATATTGCCAGACCGAGCGACAGGACCATCAAAGCGGCTGATAATGGTGTGGTAGTTTCTGCCGGCTGGAGTGGCGGCTATGGCAATAGAATTATTATTGATCATCAAAATGGTTTCCGCACACTTTATGGACATATGGCATCACTCAATGTTCATGCAGGACAAACAGTTTCAAAAGGAACCGCCATTGGCGTAATGGGATCAACCGGTGACTCAACAGGGATTCACCTTCATTTTGAAGTGTATAAAGATGGCGGCTTAGTGAACCCCCTTTCGTATCTGAAATAATCGTTTGAAAGTCTCTAGTGAAATACTAGGGGCTTTTCATTTTTTTGGAGGCCGCGCCAAATATTGGGTTGCCAATCTTGGCAAATGCTACTTATAGGTGAATTTAAGCGAATAAAATGTTAAAGTAAACTAGTATGGGTATGACTTCTAGATGCTTTTTTTATTGTATATATACTATTTGAATGAGAAGGAGTAATGGTATGGAAAAGAAAATTCTTGTTGTTGATGATGAAAAGCCAATTGCAGATATTTTGCAATTTAACTTAAAAAAAGAAGGTTATGTGGTCTACTGCGCCTACGATGGAAATGAAGCACTACGCCTGGTAGAAGAAATCCAGCCGGATTTAATTCTTTTAGATATCATGCTTCCACAGAGAGACGGGATGGAAGTATGCCGCGAAGTCCGTAAGAAGTATGAAATGCCAATTATAATGCTCACAGCAAAGGATTCTGAAATTGATAAAGTATTAGGGCTTGAACTTGGGGCAGATGATTATGTGACCAAACCATTTAGCACAAGGGAATTAATTGCCCGCGTTAAGGCAAATTTGCGCCGCCACAATCAAATTCTCGCTCAGCCGGATGCTGAAAGTGAAACGAATGAGATTGAAATTGGCTCGCTAGTCATTCATCCTGATGCCTATGTAGTGTCCAAACGAGGCGAAACGATTGAGCTGACACACCGTGAATTTGAACTGCTTTACTATTTGGCACAGCATATTGGTCAAGTGATGACAAGAGAGCATTTGCTGCAAACCGTGTGGGGCTACGATTATTATGGTGATGTACGAACGGTCGATGTAACCGTAAGGCGCTTGCGTGAAAAAATTGAGGATAGCCCGAGCCATCCAACATGGATTGTCACCCGCCGCGGGGTTGGATATTATTTACGCAATCCTGAACAGGAGTAGTTTACTTGATGAAAAAAGTTGGCTTCTTTCGCTCGATACACGTAAAATTTGTAATCATCTATGTCCTCCTAATTTTAGTGGCGATGCAAATTATCGGGGTCTATTTTGTCAAGCAGCTTGAACAAACCTTACGAACCAACTTCCAGACCTCATTGAAGGAACGTGTGAATTTACTCGCCTATAATATTGTCGAAGAGATGGAAAAAGAAAGAACACCTGAAGACCCTACCCTTGAGGAGGATATCAATAAAATTCTGCGTGACTTTGAAGCAGGTGATATCTCGGAAGTGCGGGTGATTGAAAATAGATCGCTAAAAATCCTCGGAACTTCTAATCGCGGCAACCAAGGGGTAGTCGGACAAAGGACGACATTGCTTCAGGTGAAACAATCAATGGTGTTAGAAGAGGATCAAAGTGTTATCAAAGTTGATAAGCCGTCAGGTCACAGGATTTGGGTCCTCTCCACTCCGATTAAGTCAGGGAAAAAGGTAATCGGTGCTATCTATTTAGTGGCAAAAATTGAAAGTGTATTTGAACAGATGAAAACGATTAATGGCATTTTTGCAACCGGCACAGGTATTGCCTTAGCAATCACGGCTGTTTTAGGAATTTTGTTAGCTCAAACCATTACACGGCCGATTGCCGATATGAAGAAGCAAGCCCAGGCGATGGCAAAAGGGAATTTTTCGCGGAAGGTTAAAGTGTACGGTCATGATGAAATTGGTACATTAGCGATGACCTTTAACCATTTAACGAAGAAGCTTCAGGAAGCCCAGGCAATGACGGAAGGGGAACGAAGAAAGCTATCATCCGTCCTGTCATATATGACGGATGGGGTAATAGCGACGGACCGAAAAGGCCGGGTGATTTTAATAAACGAACCGGCTGCTGACATGCTGAATGTTTCACGTGAAACAGTTCTTTCTCAGCCGATTGTCTCTTTATTAGATTTAGATGATACCAATACTTTTGAAGATCTTCTCGAAGAAAAGGATTCATTAATCTTAGACTATAGTACGAAAGCAGAACGCTATATTTTACGAGCGAACTTCTCCGTTATTCAAAAGGAAACCGGCTTTGTCAATGGTTTGATTGCCGTATTGCATGATATAACAGAGCAGGAAAAAATTGAAGCGGAAAGAAGAGAGTTTGTTGCCAATGTCTCTCATGAATTACGGACGCCGCTAACCACGATGCGCAGTTACCTGGAGGCCCTTGCTGACGGGGCGTGGCAGGATAAAGAAATTGCACCCAACTTTTTAGAGGTGACTCGGACAGAAACAGAAAGAATGATCCGGCTTGTCAATGATCTGCTGCAGCTATCGAAAATGGATAGCACAGATTACAAGCTGAATCGGGAATGGGTGAATTTTGTTAAGTTCTATCACCGCATCATCGACCGATTCGAGATGGCCAAGGAACAAAACGTAACCTTTAAAAGAAAACTGCCGAAACAAGAGATTTTTGTTGAAATTGATGAAGATAAGATGACGCAGGTGTTATACAATATCATCTCTAATGCCTTGAAGTATTCTCCAGAAGGCGGCCAAGTTACTTTTTCGGTTAAAGAAAATAATGACCAAATAATCGTCAGTGTCTCCGACCAAGGTGTAGGGATTCCAAAAGAGAATATTAGCAAGATTTTTGACCGCTTTTATCGTGTTGATAAAGCAAGAGCTCGGAAGCTGGGGGGGACGGGACTTGGTTTGGCCATTGCGAGGGAGATGGTCAATGCTCATGGCGGGGCCATTTGGGCAACGAGTGAGGAAGGAAAAGGAACGAAGATTTCCTTTTCACTGCCATACGAACGTTCTGAAGAGGATGAATGGTCATGAGATACGAAAATATAAAGTCGTGGATTTTAACTGTATTAGTCTTGTTTAGTATTCTGTTAACATGGAATCTTTGGACATACCAGCCCAATTACGACACGTTGGAAAATAGCAATATAGTTGACGAGGTTACGGTAAGTGAAAAGCAAGAGGTTCAAAAAATTGTTAGACCGGACCAAGTCTTGTTTCATATTAAAGAACAGCATTATGGAACGAATAATACGGCTGAACTTGAGAAGGTAATTAAGGAAATGAGTCGGTGGTCCATTTTTGATGTGAAAAATTATACGGACAAGGTAGAAAATATCGAGGAGTTACTCCATGGCAGCGGGAATGTTGAGGTAATCTTTCCCGGAGAAGTGCCGATTGAATTATATCGAAGTGTTTTAAACATTGAAGGAAAAAGGGTGCCGTCGTTTAACTTCAATCGGATTATTATTAACGTGGAAGGGCTGAATAAGGAAAACGGGATTGTCTATTTTGTTTCCTCTGAAAATCAGCAGGTCTATATTAGTCATATCTCATCAACTAATTTGACCGAGTTTAATCGTGATTTTTATAAAAATGCCAATCGTTACCCGCAGTATTTTGCCTATAAGGTATCTGATAGACGTACGTTATTTCTGCCAGAGGGCGAAACAGAAATGACAACATATAAATATTTGCCGATCACGCTGAATTCTGAAGAATTCAGGGCTGCACTCTTTAACGATCCAAGTTTCGTACAGAAAAGCTTTGTGCCTCAGGGAGAAGAGTACACGAGTGATTCAAGTAAAATGAATATCAATTATGATACCAATATCCTTCGTTATGTGAATCCGACAGCAGAGGATAATTATATTGACAGCTCCTACGATTTAGTGAAAAGAAGCATTGATTTTGTCAATGAGCACGGCGGTTGGACAGACTCCTTCCGGTTTGTTTCAAAAAGTGAATATAAACGGTCTGTAACCTTCCGCTTATACAGTATGGACGGCTATCCCGTTTTTAACGATCTCGGCCTGTCGGAAATTAATGAGGTCTGGAGCCGGGATGAAATTAATATGTATGTTCGGCCGAATATTGCGTTAGATCTGCCGCTGACAACGGAGATGCAAAAGGTTACGCGTCCATCGGGACATGTCGTGTTGGAGTATTTACAAAATAAAAAGAACTTTAAGCCAGAGCTGCTTGAAGAATTGATCTTGGGCTATCGCATGGAAAGGGATGTGGAGGAGAATAAATTAATTCTTCTAGAGCCCGCCTGGTTCTATCGTTATGATAAAGACTGGGGGCAAATTACGATGGATGAGCTAGGAGGACTAAAGCATGGATTGGAGTAAAATAAAAACCATTTTTATCATTACCTTCCTGATCCTTGATGTGTACCTCTTATTTCAATTCATGAAAATGCGTGATGCCAATAAGTATGAAGTCATAACAGAGGCTTCTTTTGAAGAAAAGCTAAAAGCGGATGAAATAACGTATGTGGAGCTTCCTAAGGCACCGATTAAGGATCAATATTTAAGTGCAAAACCGAGAACCTTTACCAAGAGCGATCTTGCAAAGCTAAAGGGTCAGACTGCTGTAATTAAGGATCCAGGTACAACGCTGCAGGTGACACTTGATAACCCGCTGCAGTTAAATACGAAGTTTGAACCGGCTGACCTTTCTTCTTTGTTTAAAGAAAATATTCTTTATGGTGAGCATTATCAGTTTTGGGAGAAAAATGATAAAAAAAATACCATTACTTACTTTCAACAATATGACAGTTTTCCCTTATATCAAAATATAAAGGGAATGATTACATTTACGTTTAATGCTGACAATCAAATTGTTTCTTATGAGCAAACTTATTTAGAGGATATTGAAAAATTAACGGCAAAAGAGGAAATTCTCCGGCCGTTAAAAGCGATTGAAACCTTGCATCAAAAGGGTGTATTAAAGCCGAAGAGTAAAATTACCAAAGTGGAGATTGGTTATTCGACACTGATTGGTTTAGCCGCTTCCCAAGTGTTAGCTCCAACCTGGCGCTTTGTTGTGGATGATAAGGAAAGTTTGTTTGTGAATGCCTTTGAAGGGCAGATTATTCAGTTTAATAGTGATGAAAATAGTAAAGTGGAGTGAGACAGTATGTCGTTACGATATAGCATTCTGGCAAGCGGGAGCACAGGAAATGCCCTGTATGTGGAGTCCGATGAACATTCCTTTCTCGTGGATGCCGGGTTTAGCGGGAAGCAGATGGAGTCGCTTTTTGGACAAATTGACCGTGATATCAGCAAGCTGTCCGGTATTTTCGTCACGCATGAGCACAGTGATCATATTAAAGGGATTGGTGTGCTCGCCCGTAAATATCATTTACCCGTCTATGCGAATGAAAAAACATGGCGGGCGATGGAAAGTTCAGTTGGTGTGATTCCGACCGAGCAAAAGTTTGTTTTTAACATGGAAACGGTAAAGAGTTTTGGTTCGGTTGATATAGAATCATTCGGTGTCTCGCATGATGCTGCGGAACCCATGTTTTATGTGTTCCATCAGGGCGGGAAAAAGATTGTTCTGATTACCGACACAGGCTACGTGAGCGACCGAATGAAAGGGACCATCTCTAATGCCGATGTGTATATTTTTGAATCAAACCATGATGTGCAAATGCTGCGGATGGGCAGATACCCTTGGAACATCAAACGAAGAATTTTAAGTGATGTCGGCCATGTCTCCAATGAGGATGCGGCATTTGCAATGAGCGATGTAGTTGGGGACAATACGAAGCGGATTTACCTTGCCCATTTGAGCATGGATAATAACATGAAGGACTTAGCAAAGATGGCGGTATCACAAACGTTAGAGAGCCGCGGACTCATTGTCGGCGAGCAGTTCGACCTCTATGACACAGATCCAAAAACCCCAACCAATCTAACAGCTGTATAGAATTTTTTAATGAAGTTGTCCTTTTTTGAAGGCACTTCATTTTTTTTATGAAAAAACTATGAACAAATTGAGAAGTTTTCTTTAAAGTCATGCAACTTTTTAGTAATTTAAGGATGAATGAGTATAATTGTTAGTATAAGCCAAAATAAAAAATAGCAACCTTTTCGAATGAGAGGAATGGTGTTAATGGGTTATTATGATGAGCATCCACAGGAGCGTTATCGGGGACAAAAAGGAAAAAGAGGCGGTTATTTTTTCGCCAGCTTAGTTGGTGCAATAATTGGCGCCATGTTAGTGGTCTTTTCCATTCCAACCTTGTCAAAGCAAGGTGTTCTGCCTTATACAATTAATCCAAATACGGCACAAGAAACAAACAATACAACACAGCCAAATGTCATTCAACAGCAGGTCTCATATGATGTCAATACGAACATCACAAAAGCCTTTGATAAATCAGGTGAGGCGGTTGTAGGTATCAACAACATTCAGTCGTCTAGCTTTTGGTCGGATAATGTCGATGAGGAAGAGCCCTCCGGGACAGGATCGGGTGTAATTTATAAAAAGGCCGGCGATAAAGCTTTTGTTGTAACCAACCACCATGTTGTCGAAGGCGCTTCAAAGCTGGAAGTAACGATGTCTGATGGGACCAAAATCCCAGCTAAGCTTCTAGGCAGTGATATTTGGACGGATTTAGCGGTGCTTGAAATCGATGCAAGCAAAGTAAAGAAAGTGGCTGAATTCGGAAATTCCGATAGTTTAAAAATGGGAGAGCCGGTGATAGCGATCGGGAATCCACTCGGAGCCACCTTTTCTGGATCAGTTACACAGGGAATTATCTCAGGGCTGAAGCGGACCATTCCGGTTGATATTGATCAGAATGGCATTGTTGACTGGCAATCAGAGGTATTGCAAACGGACGCAGCAATTAACCCAGGTAACAGCGGTGGAGCGTTAATCAACATGGCCGGTCAAGTGATCGGGATTAACTCCATGAAAATCGCCCAAAATGCGGTTGAAGGAATTGGTCTATCCATTCCGATTAATTCGGCCAAGCCGATTATCGATGACCTTGAAAAATTCGGCACCGTGAAACGCCCGTATATGGGAGTGGATTTAAAATCGGTAGCGGAAATACCTGCGTATTACCAAGAAGAAGCATTGAAGCTTCCTCGTGATGTGACTTACGGTGTGGCACTTCGTCAAGTGGTGTCAAATTCACCAGCATCACAGGCAGGATTACAGGAGCTCGATGTCATTGTTGAAATGGATGGGCAAAAAATCAATGATGTCATTGACTTACGAAAACATTTGTATCAGAAAAAGAAAATTGGCGAGAAAATGACGATTAAATTTTATCGCGGCGGGAAGCTCAAGGAAACAACCTTAACATTAACCGGAGAAAAATTACAATAAGATGTTTTAGGGCGGGCAGGAAAGTGAATGTGTGGTTCACTTTCCTGCCTTTTCTTATGGTATTATGAATGAGGTCATAAGTATGATTGGCGATTTATACGTAAAAAATAATGTAGACAATCAAGTTCGGGAAGGTGAAGATAAATGATTTATAGCTGTGAAGAACATATAGAAATTGCCTTAGATGATATTGTGGATCAATTTCAAACATATCCAGTATTATCACAAATACCTGTGGATAAGTCATCAACAGGATGTGAATATTGCGAAAAACAGGCTGTATATATGGTGGCGAACAAATGATTCCATACAAGATGTGGATAAAAAATGTGTATATGTGGATAACTTCTGTGGATAAGTTGTTTGTAAGCTGTTTGTAATCAAATGAAAAGGGCTGTGGATTGTGAATATCTCGATCATATCGGTTGGCAAGTTAAAAGAAAAATATCTTAAACAAGGCATTGAGGAGTATTTAAAAAGATTATCCGCCTATGCAAAAGTGGATGTCATTGAAGTGGCAGATGAAAAGGCGCCTGAAGAATTAAGTGAACTGGAAATGCTGCAGGTGAAGCAAAAAGAAGGCGAACGAATTCTTGCAAAGATAAGCCAAGATACATATGTAATTGCCTTAGCGATTCAAGGAAAGCTAGGATCATCCGAGGAATTAGCGGATTCATTAGATAAGTTAGCGACATATGGAAAAAGCAAAATTGCTTTTGTTATTGGCGGATCGTTGGGGTTGAGTGATGAAGTAATACGGCGATCAAACGAGCAGCTGTCTTTTTCACGGATGACCTTCCCCCACCAGCTGATGAGACTGATATTGGTGGAACAGATATATCGGGCATTTCGGATTAATCGCGGTGAACCGTATCATAAATAGAAGCAGCTTTATTATTGTTCAAGTTCGGACAAGGAAGAGCATGAAAACAAAGATAGTGTCCGAAGCTGTGGGAGCTTCGGACAAGGAAGGGAGAAAAAGAGAAAGTGTGTCCGAAGATGAGCTGACCTCGGACAAGGAAGAGCATAAAAAGCAAGGCGGTGTCCGAAGATGAGCTGACTTCGGACAAGGAAGAGCACAAAAACGAAGATAGTGTCCGAAGCACGGCAAAGTTCGGACAAGGAAGAGCATAAAAAGCAAGGCGGTGTCCGAAGATGAGCTGACTTCGGACAAGGAAGAGCACAAAAACTAAGATAGTGTCCGAAGCACGGCTAAGTTCGGACAAGGAAGAGCATAAAAAGTAAGGCGGTGTCCGAAGATGAGCTGACTTCGGACAAGGAAGAGCACAAAAACGAAGATAGTGTCCGAAGCACGGCAAAGTTCGGACAAGGAAGAGCATAATAAGCAAGGATGTGTCCGAAGATGAGCTGACCTCGGACAAGGAAGAGCATAATAAGCAAGGCGGTGTCCGAAGATGAGCTGACTTCGGACAAGGAAGAGCATAAAAAGCAAGGCGGTGTCCGAAGATGAGCTGACTTCGGACAAGGAAGAGCATAAAAAGCAAGGCGGTGTCCGAAGATGAGCTGACCTCGGACAAGGATGAGCATAAAAAGCAAGGCGGTGTCCGAAGCCGAGTCAAGTTCGGAAAAGGAAGAGATTACCTCCGAAGAAATATCGATCTTCCCTCAATATAAAATTTATATATAATAGCAATCACTTGTTTTTCCAATCGCGGTAAAGTTTTTCTTTAATACCCTGCAAAATGTCCTTTTTGTTAAATTGACGTTGCACCACTCATAAATAGTTGTAGTCGTAATCCTCCGTTCAGGAATAGTAGCTGAAATTCCTTCACATTCCGCAAAATGGCATCTTCGGTCGTTTCATGCCCTTTACACTTTTTGCAAACAAAAAAATGGTTTTGTAAGGAAACCGAAAAGGAATAACAAAACTTACAATAAATTTTCTTTACCAGCTCCTCATATTGGTAGTGAGGTACCTGTGAAAATGGATTTTTAGTTTGGTGCAAGGATAGCAATTGTTTGGCTAATTCTTCGTGCCCTTCATTTAACTTTGATGCGGTGAACCGTATCATAAATAGAGGCAAAAGTTGGAGATTTCCTTCAAATGTTTTCTTGCATGTAAATTCATCTATTGTTTTACATAGGTAACCACCAAAACCTCTATAAATAAAGAAAAACACACTGAATTTGGGGATTCAGTGTGTTTTTTAGTAGCTTCTCCAATAGAAAAATTGTTTTACTTAGGCTTAACAGCTAGAAATTCGTCAATAGTTTCAGGGGTATGTTTACCTTCTTTTCCTTGGAAAAGGTCGATATTAACAGTCACATCCATGCATCCAAGATATTTTCCGTTTTTATCACGTACTGCCATGAATTTTTGATAAATTTGGCCAGTTTCACCAGTGCGTTTTGGAAACCAAAATTCCCATTCGTCGCGTGCTCCTGAACGGAAATCATTCAACAATTTTTCAACATGATGAGCCACTTTTGGGTGAAGTTCAAGCACGTGGCGACCAATTGCTTCGTTACGACGCCCATGGACACGGTTTGGATTATTTGAATACCAGCGGAAAATATCGTTAGCATCGCAAAAACCCATTTCAAATGGTAAAAGATTGATAATTGAATCCAAAGTGCTCGCTTTAATTGCACCAGTTTCAAAATTAATGATAGCTTCAGGACTAATTAATTCTGACAGTTTATTTTCAGACATTTATAACACTCCTTTATGCAAGCTCTCTTTATGAAAGGCTGTATTACACATGTCTGTTGATTTCCGCTCCAGCCAACAGGGAGTATAAATCAACAATATTCTATAACACAGCCTTATGAAAAGTAATAGTATAAATAGTAGTGAGGAAAAATTCTCTACTCTTAGCAGATTATTATCTAACCTCAGTAATAATAATAGCAGTAATAATGATAGTGAATTGTGATTTATATCACAAAAGTTGTTTTTGATCATTACTTTTAATTTAGGGGACTGAAAGGACTAACTAAACTGCTAGTTAAGTAGATGATGTGAACCTTATCATAAGTAAATGAGGTTTTAGCCAAGGTTGGGGTTTAGGTTAAGAATAGATTTAAAAATCATTAGAATAACAAGAGCAGCACAATTATTTATGTGCTGCTTTTGTTTGTTGTCTATCTCAACTATCTGCTAACCAGGATAATGTGTTTTATGAAATGCCTTATAATAATCACCTTAATATTATTTTAGTGGAATTTTGATTCATACAATGATTCCCAATTTAAATCAGTCAAATATGAAACGGACGGTGTATCTGATCGCTGACTTCCAAGAACACCTTTACCACCGATGACAAACTTCAAATGGGTATTCGATTCTAAACAGGCTTGGATCCATTTTTCTATCCTTACCAAAGGAGCGGGATTGGTAATTGAAATGGAAATTATGGGGATTTTCTTGAGCCTAATTATTTCCAATAAACCATCAAATGGTGTATTCGGTCCTAAATAAATCACTTCATTTCCTTTTTTTCGTAGAAATAGACTAAATAGCATCAGTCCAATATGGTGGTCTTCTCCTTCAGGACAAAAGGCTAATATTTTGGGCAGCGACGTGTTTACGGGTAGAATTCTTAAAAACTGAGCAAACCGGTTAATGACGAATTGAGAGGCAAAGTGTTCTTGAGCAACAGTAATCTTTCCATTTTCCCAGTCATCACCAATTTGATAAAGTATTTCTGCTAAAATGTGATGAAAGACATCCTCGTATTCAAACAAAGAAAAAGCTAATTCGATGATGTTGTTTGCTTCTTGAGTATTAATTTTAATGAGCGCCTTATACAAAGCGGCTTTTATTTCCTCATAAGATTTGCTAACGGGTGTGGATTCAATAGCCTGGTGTGTTGACTGATTTAAAAGTTGAACAGCCTCACTAATTTTCATATGATTTTTTGTTGTTTGTTCTTTTAACCATTTTAAAATTCCTATATCCTCATTGCTGTATAAGCGGTGCCCGCCTTCCGTTCGCACGGGATTAACTACATGGTACCTATTTTCCCAGGCTCGTATCGTTACAGTTGGAATGTCGAGTAATTCAGACACCTTTTTAATACTGTACATCATCCTTCACCTCACTTTATCTATACATATTTTATACAAAACCTTCGCGGGATTCAAGGGGGACAGGATGTGGTGAATTGAATGAAATAGTGAGATCAACAGTGGAATTATTAAAAAATTAAAAAAACACTTGCTAACTTTGTATAGTATTTGTATAATATTTTTAAGAAGTTATACAAAAGTTAAAGGAGGGTATTTTTGATGAAAACGTTAAATCTGATTGCTTTAGTATTGATTATTGTTGGTGGATTAAACTGGTTATTAGTGGGCCTGTTTAAATGGGATCTTGTTGGAGGCATTTTCGGCGGGATGGACAGTATTATGGCAAGAGTCGTCTATATCCTTGTTGGCCTTGCAGCTATCTACAGTTTAAAGCTCTTATCTGCTGTTTCAAAATAGAATGAATGATTTAGTAGCTGCCATGTTTGCAGCTATTTTTTTTACCTTGAGTAATTGTTAATACTCTGGTAATTATTTTTAAAAATTTTATTTATTATTATAAATTGACTAACCGGTATATATAAATAAATAAATAAGTTACACAAAAATTTATTATAAAGCCTTTTAATAAAAGATTTATCATTATGTAACTTGGGGAGTGATTAGTATGAAACCAATAATTCAGGTGGAGAATCTGGTTAAAACCTTTAAGGGAAATGTGCAAGCCGTAAAAGGGGTCTCATTCGATGTTGCAGAGGGTGAGTTTTTTTCTTTTCTTGGGCCAAATGGCGCCGGTAAATCCACTACTATACAAATGATCACCACCCTATTAAAACCCACATCGGGCAAAGCTGAAATTGCGGGCTTTGATGTCATAAATGAGCCTGAACAAATACGGCGTGTAATTGGAGTTGCCCTGCAAGAAACGGGAATTGATCCGCAGTTAACGGGGAGAGAGCTTTTGGAGTTGCAGGGGAAATTATTCGGTTTCCCCTCGAGCATGGCGAGGAAGAGAGCCGACGAATTATTGGAGCTTGTGGGATTAACAGAAGATGCTCATCGAAAATGTGGAAAGTATTCAGGCGGGATGCGGAGACGTCTAGACTTAGCATTAACTCTTGTCCAGCATCCAAAGGTCTTATTTTTAGATGAACCTACGACAGGACTTGATCCATATAATCGAAAACTGATCTGGGAAGAAATCCGTTTTCTCAATAAAGAAAAAGGCACGACTATTTTTTTGACAACTCAATATCTTGAGGAAGCGGATGAATTGGCTGATCGTATTTCGATTATCAACGAGGGAAAAATTGTTGCATCTGGTACTCAAGAGAACTTAAAAGCATCCATTGGGAAAGATGTCATTGATTTAGCCTTCACAAAAGAAGAAGAGGCAATGCGTGCGTCAGTTATACTCGAACCTTTAGCAGATGATGTGAAACAATCAGGGGCAAATCTTCGGTTGTTTGTAGAGAAAGCGACAGCCAAGCTGCCGGAAATGATTCGTCTATTAGATCAAGAGTTAATCACCCCCATTAGCTTGAACGTATCGCCTCCTTCTTTAGATGATGTGTTTTTAAATTTGACAGGTCATTCCATTCAATCAGAAAAATTAAAGAGAGAGGAGTCTTTTGCATAAAGATATTTGTGCAGCATACCTGGCTATTTACGAAAAGGAGTTTAGTGAATACGATTCGGAATCCTTTTGCCTTCATTCCAAATATGGTGATTAGTCTCTTTTTCTTATTGGTTTATCAAGCTGGACTAAGTGGGATTTCAAAACTCCCGGCATTTGGTGGTGCTAGTTATTTAGCGTTTATTCTGCCTGTATCTATTGTTTCCGGTGCGATCGGAGGGGCAGGAGGTGCGGGACAGTCGCTTATCACAGATTTGGAAAACGGCTATTTTTCCAGGCTTTTGTTGACACCGGCATCACGTCTTGCCATTGTTTTGGGGCCAATTATTGCTGGGATGCTTCAGCTTCTTGTTCAAACGATTCTTATCATGCTCATTGGATTTATTATGGGGCTAAAAGTGGTTACAGGTTTCAGTGGAGTTGTTGTTGTCCTTCTTCTCGCGGTGGGATGGGGTCTGGCTTTTGCTGGCTATTCCGTTGGGTTTGCTCTTCGTACGAAAAATGCTCAAGCTGCACAGGCTGGAACCTTTATCTTCTTTCCACTTTTATTTCTGAGCACGACCTTTGTACCTTATGACCTGATTGAAGCAAATTGGCTTAAAGTAGCAGCGCTAATCAATCCAACAACCTATGTCTTTGAAGGCATGCGTGCGGTCATGATACATGGCTGGGGTGAAAGTGATATTTGGAAGGCTTTTCTTGTCATTATTTTATTTTGTGTGGCGACCATCAGTTTTGCTGCTATTAGTGCTCGCCAGGCCGTGAGCAGAGGGTAGATTTTAAAGTTGAAATGGAAGTTGATCATCCTCCAAGGATGATTTTTGGAGGGGTTTGGCGAAATGACCTACACGGTAAACAGTTTTCAGCTTTTTTTAGGATAATAACAATGGAGCCCACTATCATAAGACGTGCGGCTCCATTGTTTATCAACTCTTGTTTAGCAAAGGGCGATCTTGCAAGTATAGAGCTAAATCGGGACAGTTCCCTTCAACAATCTCCTTTACAATAAGCTTCGACAGCAACTGGCTGTAAACCGTCCCGTTATCACCGAAGGCAAATAGAAAATAGCTATTTGGAAATGCCTCATATTTGCCGATAATCGGAATGCCGTCCAATGTGCCCCCATAAAATGCAGCTAAGTAATATTCCGGCTGTACTTGAATAGTGGGAAACATTTTATTAAATTCCTCAATCAGTTTATTCTTCTTGTGAATCAATTTACTATCGCGATCCTCAGGGTACGAAGTATTATCATCAAGTCCGCCTATGATAATCCGGTTATCTCTAGTTGTCCGCATAAATAAATAAGGACGTGCGGTTTCCCAAATGAGTGTCCTGTTATACCATTTAGAGAAATCATCGACTGGATTGGTTGTTACCGTATATGTACTTACAAAGGAGGCCTTTTTCTCTTTTTTGATTTCTATTCCTTCATAACCTGCTGCAAAAATAATATACCGTGCTTGGATAGAATGGCCATTCTTTGTAGAAACAATCATCTTTCCCCGTTCTTCATCATAATGATGACCGTTCATTTCCATATGTTCATATATTCGGGTTCCTTTTTTTGCGGAGTACTCCAACAGTGCATGTGTGTATTTGAAAGGATTGATTTCTGCATCGTTATATGAATAAATAGCGGCATCCCTGCTAAAAGGATATTTTGCTTCAATTTCTTCCTTCGTTAAAAAAGTAAGGTCACAATTATGCTGCTTTAAAAATTCATATTCCTTTTTTAGACTTTCAACGTCTTCTGCACAGCTTGCAGAATAGAGAGTATCTCTTCTGTTGAATTCACAATCAATGGTGACGTTCTTTGAGGCTGCCTCAATTTCATTAATCGCCTCCTTTAATAATTGTAAATGCCTTTCGATGTAATCTGCCCCAAAGGTGTTGATCAAATTGGTGAACATTTTTTCACCGGAATATTGCAGGAGGGCTGTATTCGTACTAGTACTGCCGCTGCCAATTGTTGATTTTTCAATTAGAACCACATCTAAATTAGTATTAGAGAGATAATATGCACACTGTGCCCCCGAGCTCCCGCCTCCGATGATTAATACATCACAAGAAAGGTCCTCTTCCAATACCGGGTATGATGGAGCATCAGGAAAAGTAGAAGGCCAATAATAGGTTCCAGATTGTAAATTCATCTATATCCCCCAGTTATTAAGTAAGTATAATGTTACTATTTCCAACCTCATTTTGTGTATGCAAAAATCTACTCAGACCACGGTGAAATAATAAGTACCGTCCTTATGTTGACATAACGTCCGCCCGGGTGCGTAAAAATGATAAATAATAAGAGATATAGAAAGGGAGTTGGGGAATTGGTGAAGGCAAAGGCACAAATGGAAGTGGAACAATATAGGTTTTGCTAGAATACAAAATATGACAAAATCAGTCATGGAATTGGGTATTTCTACCCTGTATAATGATGGTAGATAATAAAATAGACTCAGAGGGCAACTTATCTGAAAGGATACGGACGCAAAACTATAGGGGCTAAAGTAGGGATCTACTATGCCAGCCAGTTGCGAAAAGAAGAAAGGCCCTTTTTCATCCTTCGGGTCTTTTTGTCGTCTAAAATAGAAAAATGGGGTGTGAAGCAAGAGTATGAAAAAAGTATTGGCGATTTTATTATCAGCTGCAGTATTTTTAGGAATTGCTTCTCCAGCTTTTGCTGCTGAGGATGATTATCAAAAGGGAATTGAATTAATTGAAAAGGCAAACAAGGAAATTGATAAAAAGATAGAAGAAGCGGTAGGAAGAGCAGATCGATTGCAAGCCGACTACCTCCTTGACATTCGCAAAGTCGAAGAAGGAGATCAAGTCGTAAAGTTAAAAAATGAAAGAGAAAAAACTTTATCTAATTTAGAGTCTTCTAAAAATGATGTGAAAAAACAAGAAGAATTAAATAAGAAGTTAGCAGAAATTAGTGCCAAGTTAGAAGATGAACAAGCCAAAATTAATAGTAAAATAACCGAGATCAATCAGGAAATTAATAAGGCTACAGGACAGCTGTTGTCCGGAGATGATAAAGACGTTCAAAAGTTAGAAGAAAAAATCAACAAGCTGAATCAGAAGCTGAATGAAAAATCAGCGAAATATGATGAAAAAACGAAACGTTTTACAAAGGATTTAGATAAGGTCATTACTGGTGTATATGAAGAAACACTTAAAATGTCGGATGAAACGATTAAAAAGGCTGCTGGAAAGGGCGTTCAAGCTGAGTGCAGCTGGAAGCTAGTTCGTTTTGCTGATAAGTGGGTGTGGATTGATCCGATTAGAATAGTCGGATGTTGATATTATTTCACATTTCTGAAAAATTTATAGTAAAATAAAAACGAGTTCTTATTGAGCTCGTTTTTATTCGTATTAAGGGGGATATCATGAAAGGATTTATGATTGGAAAAAAAGGGTCTTTTGTCGAAAAGGTAGATTTCGAGAATAATGGAGTATTTAGTTTGTTAACCCGGGGGGATGGAGTTGAAATTATCCACCAAGTAATAGAAGAAGGTAGAATGTTCTATGTTTATCCAAGCGAGAACGCTAAAGCTCTGGAGTTTTATTATCTATTATCTGGGCAAGTCGTTTGTGAACTAGATCATAAAAAGTTTACACTAGGTCCCGAAGATTACTTTTCTGCAAAAGGTCTTAATAATCCAATCCACTTTACCACCCTTTCGAAAGTAACCTTATTATGCGTGTTTACGGAACAAACCTTTGTTCATATAAGTAAGGATATATCTTCCCTTATGGAAATTATGAAACAAGTAGAATTAAAAGATAGATATACCCATAAACATAGTGATCGAGTGGCAAAGTATTCAGTAAAAATAGCAAAAAAATTAAAACTAAGTAAAGAACAATTAGAGAATTTAACAGTGGCTGCAGTGCTTCATGATATTGGTAAAATTCATGTGCCTATTGAGATATTAAATAAAACTGGACGTTTAACAGATGAAGAATTTGAAATAATCAAGAAACACCCTGTCGATGGCGCAGAAATGGTGAAGAACTCCTATTATAAGGAGCTGTCTCCTATTATTGAACAGCACCATGAAAGGATAAATGGCACTGGCTACCCGTATGGATTAAGGGGAGATAACATCCTTTTAGAAGCAAGAATTATTGCTGTGAGTGATACATTCGATGCAATGACAGAAGATCGGGCGTATAGAAAAGCGTTTAAAGAACAGATTGCAATAGATGAACTTAAAAGACTCGCTGGATCCCATTATGATATGGACGTGGTGTCGGCATTTGAACAAATATTAAGAGAAGAAGGACGAATCAACTAAGCCAGTTGGTGTAAATGTGAGTGATTCTCCCTGCTATAAATAATCAACAGGTTTTTGTTGTATAAAAGGGAATAATTATTAAATGGAACTGCACTTCAATTGTTGGAGCTGCCCCAATAATTGTAGGTGCAGTTTTGACAGACTCCTTAAGGAAAAACTTTACCACCAAATCAAGATAATGTAATTACTTCATATTTTGAGGCTAACTCAATAAAGTCGGCCATCCCGCTGATTTTCCCGGCTACAAGTTTATCGTTTAACTCATAAAAATCTACACATGTTTTACAAGCAAGAACGTCAATCCCCTTTTCTTCCAGTTCTTTTAATTGGAGAGAAACAAGCGAGCTTTCCGTTAATGTAAATACGCCGCGGTTCATGCAAAAAACAGCCACAGGCAGCTCTTCCCTTTGCTTAAGAATAGTAAAAAAGGTTTCTAATACTCCTTCACCTAGGTCTGCATCTCCTTTGCCAAGCTGATCTGAAGCAAGTAAAATTACTTTGTTTTTCAATTTCTCCACCTCACTGAATTAATAATGCTAAACAATAGTATAAAATGAAAGTAACATTTAAAAGGAAAGGACGATTTTTATATGGAAAAAAAAGCAAAGGCAATGATATGCCTTAAAGACCATGCCGTGTCGTTCCTGCAACTCGTATCATCGGGAAGTATAGATGAGGCATACGAGAGATACGTAGACCAAGGCTTTTGTCACCATAATCCCTATTTCCGTGGCGATGCTGATTCTTTAAAGGCTGCAATGAAAGAGAATGCAGCGGAGACACCAAACAAGACACTTGTAGTCAAACATGCAATCGAAGAGGGAGATATTGTTGCAGTTCACTCCCATATAAAACAGAATCCAGAAGACCATGGAGCAGCAGTTGTACATATATTTCGCTTTCATGCTGATCGAATTGTTGAATTATGGGATTTGGGTCAACCCATCCCTGAGAATTCCCCAAACGAGAATGGAATGTTTTAACTTAAAAAAATTCATTTCTGGAAACTTATAGTGAGTAAATGAAAAGCCGATGTTCAAAATACATCGGCCCTTTTGTTTTATGTTTACAATTGTATCAGTGTACGGAATCTTAAGCCAATTTCTGCTGAAAACAAGGGTCATTGAAGTATACAACTTCAGAAAGTATGTTAAAGCCCTTCATATCTTTGAGTGTCTCTCTTGCTTCTTGTTCCGTTTTAAATTCGAACATAGAAATATTTGAATCTAAATAACAAGTTATAATCCACATAAAAATTCCTCTTCCTATTTTTAAGTTTATTCTGTCCTGTAGACAGAAACTTCTATTAAAATTCCCCGTTAAACCTTGTTTTTATGAGATCCCAAATCCAAGATGTAAGGAAGTAATGATTAATTGCTACAGACCAATCATAATGCAATAATGGAATTAAATAAAATGCAAAAAAAATATAATATGATATAAAAAACTTTTATATGGCATATTTTGGGGGTAAAAAGTGGATTACCGTGATTGGGAAATACTGAAGGTCCTCTATAGTCAGAAGAACATATCGAAAGCAGCACGGCTTTTGTTTATTACCCAGCCGGCATTAACGAACCGTTTAAAGAACATGCAGGAAGAATGGGGTGTCAAAATAGTAACCCGAGAAAGCAGAGGGGTTCATTTTACCCCGCAGGGAGAATATCTTGTTCATTGTGCCGATGATATCCTTACTCAGTTTAACAATATAAAAGAGCATGTCCGGAATATGAGTATGACGGCAGGTAATGATGTTGCAGGAACATTGAAATTGGGTGTATCTAATTTTTTCGCCAATTATGAACTGCCCCATATATTAAAATTATTTAAAGACCAATATCCTTATGTGGAATTTAAAGTGATTACTGGCTGGAGTAAAGATGTAACTCAATTAATCCACCATAAGGATGTTCATATCGGCTTTATTCGAGGCGACTATAGCGGTAAAGGACTAAAGAAACATTTATTATTTGAAGAAACCGTGTCTGTTACGTCGCGGAAAGCGATTGATATGGCGGATTTGCCTAATCTCCCCAGAATTGACTATAGCGGCGATTACTTATTAAATTCATTAATTGATAATTGGTGGGCCGAAAACTATACACAGCCGCCATTAATCAGTATAGAAGTGGACCAGGTTGATACTTGTAAGGAAATGGTCATAAATGGATTAGGCTATGGGATCATGTCCAGCAGAATGCTTAAGGATATAAAAGAATTAGAAAAACAAGATTTGACTGACCAAAATGGAAAACCTATCTTACGCAGAACATGGATGTATTACCATAAGGAATCCATGGAATGGAATGTCGTGAAGGCCTTTGTGAATTTTATTGAAACATTGGGGTTACAGTAGCACCTTGAAAAATAGGGAAGGCAGGAAATTTTTTTGCGAAAAAGTAACAGCACCCTCTAATTTGATGGAGAGGTGCTGTTTTATTATTTGTAGGTCTAAAACCCTTGCTTACTTTAATATTCTCCTTTAATGACAAAATACGAGCCCCGAATGGTTCCAGCTAGTTTAGACTTCTGCCTGGCAAACTTAAACTTTCCTTCTAACTCCTTTGGTACCTCCATCCCCTCAGAAAGCTTAAATCCAACGGCCCGCTTCGGCTTAGGGTCATCCACCGTATACATGACGTTGACCGAAAGACCATCCTCATAAAAGACATAAGCTATTTTGATATTTTCCACTTGAAAACGTGAGGTTTCTAAAGGTTTAGCCGCAAACTCAATATCACGTTCTTCTTTCAAAATTCTGTTCACATAATCAAGGGTCTCCCCGGACTCACTAGCTGGTACAACCGTAAATTCATGCTTGTATTTGTTCATAAAGTAACGGGCTTCATTGGCACGTAAACCAGCAAGCGCCTCGGCTACAGGTGAAGATTCTAAACCAACTGTAGACACATTTTTAAAATCAACGATATAGGACAATTCCAGCCCTCCTTGTATCACTTTATTTCCTGACAACAGGAATCCACATTTCACCAAAAACTAAGCCGTTTCGCTGCCCCATAATAACCGCTGTATTAGGCCCGCCAACATAGGCAAAACTCTTTGCTTCTGGCAATACTTGGCCAAAGGCAATGCCAGTAACCATATTACTTAATTCTTCAGCCGAATTCGCTTCCCCTTTAACAACGAGGTATTCTCCCTTAGGAAATTGGATCACCCTGTCTGCTTCCGGCAGCGATTCCTCTGTCATAACGCCGGCATAATGCATCATCTTGTTATTCACCGCTTCATTCACGACGAAAATGTAGTCATTTGCGGCAAGAGATTTTAACGTGTCAAGCCTTCCATCTTGTTTGATTGCCGACCAAAAGTCTGCCTTTTCCTTGGTTATGCCTGCAAAGTCTGTGTAATGGCTCTTAAGCTCAGTTCCAATACCTAAAACGGTAAAGCTGTCTTTTTCTTCAAGGGTATAAATTTCCATGTTAAAAACCTGCCTTTTTTTTAAATGATTCAAATGATTTGTCTTTTCACTTGATGGGTTTATAATATCTTTAAATTGTGTCAAAAAGTGATACTGTTTAGGAGGCCCCGATGAAAAAAGTTGAACGGATAAATATCATCATGCGGTATATCAACAACCGCGCCCACTTTACCATATCTGAAATCATGCAAGAATTTAACATCTCTCGTTCGACCGCTATTCGAGATATCAGAGAGATTGAAGCCATGGGGATGCCGCTTGTTGCTGAAGTTGGCAGGGATGGGGGGTATTTTGTCATGAACAACTCTGTCCTGCCCACTGTCCGCTTTACCGATAATGAGATTAAGGCCCTTTTTATTGCCTTTATGGCCACAAGAAATCAACAACTCCCTTATCTAAAGAGTCGTCAGTCTTTAGCTGAAAAATTACTTGGCCTCCTCTCAGAAAACCAGCAAGAGACCCTCGTTCTTTTAAATCAAATCTTGCTTTTTGAAGGGACCAACCCCCATAATCCCGACCTGCTTGATTTATCAGACCTGCCCCATCCTATGGTAGAAAAACTCATCCAAATCCTGCTTTTGGATCGTTATTTATTAATTACCATCAAAGAAGAGAAGGGAATAAAGACTTATCCCATTTATCTCTTGCACCTTTTTCATGAAAAAGGACTTTGGCTGATGGAAGGCTTTGACTTAAAGGATGAAAAGAGGCGGATTGTTCCTGTCGACAATCTCGCTAATGTTAAACCGTACCCAACGAAAAAAAGAGTAAGTAAGAAAAAGATGGTAGAAAAATTAAGTAAGCAGGGAGAAGTAATCAACCTTGTCCTTGAACTTGGTCCAAAGGCGATTGCCCAGTTCAAAAAATACCATCCTTTAAAATTTTCCATATCCTATACGAATCCGTACCAAACCACAGCCATACTAAAAACTTTTATTAATGTTCATCATTCAGAAGAATTGACCGAAATAATAAATTGGCTGCTTTTCCTAGGGAACGATATCAAAGTCAGGGAAATGCCAGAAGAAGTCTTAAAAGGTTTACAAGAGAGATTATCCATATTCTGCCCATAAGCAGTGCCAGTTAAAACCCAAATAATAAGTACATGGCCTTTGTAAACGACTAGAAAATAGTGTAGGTACTCCTAGTTAGCTAGCTAGACACTTAGACACTTTGTGGCGCAATTTAGGGTTAATGCCAAATGAACGGGATTAAAAAAGATGATCCCGATACAGAGATCATCTTGTTAAACTGCTTAGCTTTAAAAAAACTATCTATTCACTTTTTCACGGCATAATTTTAACACAGTGTTAAGCAAAACGTCGGCGCCTTTCGCACAGTCTGCATATGAAGTGAGTTCATCTTCACGATGGCTGTAGCCATTTACACTTGGGACAAAAATCATCGCAGTTGGGATATAAGAGGCGATGAATTGGGCGTCATGTCCGGCACCGCTGTACATTCGATTTTCTTTATAGCCCAACTCTTTGCAAGCGGCTCCGACCGCACTAACGACATCTTCATTAAAGTCAACTGTATCCCGGTCCCAGAGAAGGGTCGATTTGACCGAACAGCCGTTAGAACTGCGCGGCAGTCCTTCCACTATTCGGCTTACTTCTGCAATGACCTCAGGGTCCTGATGTCTCGCTTCTAAAGTAAAGGTTACTTCTAAAGGAATAACGGTATGAATATTTGGATAGGCGTTGATCCTTCCGATTGTGTAAACAAGATCCGCATCGAGTTGCTGTAATTGATTTTGCATATTGACAATCATATTGGCTGCCGTGAACATGGGGTCTTTGCGCATGCTAATCGGTGTTGTGCCTGCATGATTGGATTCCCCATAGACGGAGATTTCGTAGCAAACCATTCCCAGTACGCCTGCTACAACGCCAATATCCACGTTTTTCCGTTCCAGTACAGGTCCTTGTTCAATATGCAGTTCGATATAAGCGCTTGCTTCTTTTAAACGATTTGCCGCGGATCCCTCGAAACCGCTTTCATTTAAGGCTTGAGCAAATGTAATGCCGTTCTTGTCTGTTGAAGCGAGCATTTTTGTTTTATCAAATTTTCCGGATAACACGCCGGAAGACATAAGGGATGGCTCGAACCTGGCGCCTTCTTCGT
This sequence comes from Neobacillus sp. 19, assembly GCF_049463095.1. Lineage (NCBI taxonomy): Bacteria > Bacillati > Bacillota > Bacilli > Caryophanales > Bacillaceae > Neobacillus > Neobacillus sp. 19. The sequence goes on from NZ_JBMPZU010000010.1 coordinate 59,533, forward strand.
TTGTAAAATTGACAATGGTAATTGGGTAGTCTAACTCGATTTTTTCATCTATTATCGTATAGACTGTCTCTAAAGCCGTTAGGGCACCAAGCACACCATCGAAGCGTCCGCCTTTGATGACAGAGTCCAAATGAGAGCCCATAACGATAGGAGGCAAGTCCTTCTTTCCCGGTAATGTTGCATACATATTTCCCATGTCGTCGCAGGTTACAGTCATTCCTATTTCTTCGCATAATGTTTGAAATTTCTTCCGAGCTGCGAGATCTTCAGCAGATAATGAAAGCCTGGTTACTCCGTTGTTTTCTGTTTTACCAAACAAACTAAATAAATCAATTAATTTTTCAAGCCGGTTCGCATTACATTTTTTCACAGGGAGACCTCCTTTACTTATTTGACCAATTCTATCTTAGAGCTTGCTCTTGCTGCCGTTATGTTTGTTATTAAACTTACAAGCACTCCAATGAAAATATTAACGGCAATGGCTACGAAACCAATGTTGATGTCGTTCAAGGCACTTGGAATAGTTGGGAAGATATCAATTAATTTAAATGAAGTGACGGCATTTACTAATACGATGGATACCCCTGTTACAATCCCGGCCATCGCCCCGTATGCGTTCATAAACTTTGTATCAAAAAATCCAAAAATCAGCGCAGGCACTAGTTGTGTGATTAATCCATATGACATGATGTTTAGAATGGCCAATGCGTCCCCGCCAATAATACTGAAAATATAAGCCGTTAAAATAATGAACAAAACAAATATTTTAGATACGGTTAGTTGCTGGCGGTCGCTTGAGTTGGGCTTGATTAACTTGTAAAAGCCTGTCATTAACCCGACTGCTCCGGACATAACCATAACGGATACCGGCACTAACGCTGTAAGTAAGCCTGCCCCGCCAACAATTCCCACAAACCAAGGATCGAAGGTTTTCATTGTGAGCCGCAACAGTGAAAGGTCGCCGGCAGCGCCTTCTAATCCAGGTACTTGAATAATGGCTGCAAATCCAATGAAGAAGGCAAATAAAATTAAAACGGTATACAACGGCAGCGTGATCGCATTTTTCTTTAATGAGCGTTCACTTTTTGCTGATAGTACTACACTAAACGACTGTGGCAATAGGTAAAAACCAAATGCATTTAAAATGATGGTCGAAATAAACCATGACTGGCTTAAACCTTCAGATGCAAATGTTAACGCTTCCGGTTTAACGGTTTGAATGGCTTCGAATAATGGCTTGATGCCGCCAAAATAGTGATAAGGAATATAGATTCCTAAGAATACAATCACAAATAAAATCATGATATCCTTTAATACGGCATTCCAAGCAGATCCATGGATGCCGGAGACCGTCACATAAATCGTCACGATGATGGCACCGATTGTTGAAGCCAGCAATGGGGAAATAGTTCCGTAGGAAGATTCCGATACGATAATTCCCAATCCTTTTAATTGGATGACGATATAGGGTATGAGCGCGATTAAACCGATGAAAGCGACAACGACACCCAGCGCTTTGCTGTTATAATTTTTCATAAAGTATTGAGGCTGTGAAATGACGTCATGCTTTTTGGCAAAACGCCAGATTTTCGGGACGATCCAATAGGAAAGCACATATGCCAAGCAAATATAGGCTGGAACATAGTAAGCTGCCGCACCTTTTGAATAGGCCCATCCGCTGCCGCCTAAAAAGGTGAACGTGGTGTACACTTCGCCGGCAATGAGCAGGAATATGAATAGTGTGCCGAAGCCTTTATTTCCGACTGCGAATTCATTGACATTCATTTCTTTGCCGCGGGTTGCGCGAATTCCTAAGTATAAAGCGACAACAGCAACGAAAAAGATGATGACTAAGGCGCTGTTCATTGCACTTCACTTCCTTTATTTGCAGGATCCAATTTATAGACAATTAACAGAACCACCGATGATAGAATCATCCATAATACAATCCAAAATAGTAAAAAGGGTAATCCTAAAACATACGGTTCAATCCGATTTGCCAGCGGCAGAAGGGCACCCATTCCTATGAAAGGAATAATCAGTAATAATTGCGCATACTTTCTCACCTGCTTCACACTCCAATCCTATCAGCAATTTTTTCAAAAACTATTTCACCATCTAGTATGGTTGCATCCACCTTTACTTCGGTAATTTTTTCGATTGGACAGTTTAATAGGGAAGTATTTACAATCACTAAATCAGCCAATTTCCCTGCTTCAATGCTGCCTTTTATCGTTTCATCGAAGCTTGCGTAGGCCGCGTTATACGTGTACATACGAATGGCATCCATTAGTGATACGGTTTGCTCTTGTCCAAAAGCTGTGTTTTGTCTGGTTAAGCGGGCAACGGCTGTGTAAATGCCTACGAATGGATTAACGGTTGTGATAGGCGCATCTGAGCCGGCGGCGGTGATGATGCCTTGGTTCAGTAAGTCCCTTGCCGCATACATATATTGGGTTCGCTCACCATAATTGCGAATATAGCTTTCGCCGAATTCATACGGGAATGATGGATTGAGAACCGGAATAACGTTAAGCGCTTTAGCCTTTTCTTGTAAGTCCGGGGGACATATGCCCAAATGCTCAACACGATGGCGATGGTCATCGAACGGGTGTTCATGCAATAAACGTTCGATTACGCCTAAATATTGCTCAATCGCCTTATCGCCTTGGGCATGCACGGTAAGTTGATAGCCGTTTTGATGTGCTTTTGAAAAAATAGAATACAGTTCTTCTTCTGTATACATTAAGTAACCGTAATTGTCCGAATCGCTTGTGTAAGGCTCGCGCGTCGCAATGGTCGGCCCTGTGCTGCTGCCATCCGTGAATAGCTTGGCAGGTCCGATTTTGAAAAAGTCATTGCCCGTATGGGTCATGACCCCGGCCTTTAACATGTTTTTCGTAAAGGTTTCGCAATCAGTTAGACTGCCAATCATGGCATAAGTCCTGACCTTTAATTGCTTTTTATAGGAAGCCTGCTGCATGATTCTGAAGCTGTTTTCATCGAATCCCCCTGCATCGTGGACACTTGTGATGCCGTTTGCAAATAATTGTTCTTGCGCCTTTGTGAGCGCTTTAAATAATTCTTCCTCGCTATAGGCTGCATATTGATTAAATTGAAAAAGGGCATTCTCGATGAGGCGGCCTGTAAAGTTGCCGCTGCTGTCTTTTTCGATCGTTCCGCCTTGTGGATCGGGTGTTGTGGCATCGATTCTAGCTAATTTTAAGGCAGCTGAATTCACCACGCCGATATGCCCGCAGGTACGTGTAATGACAATCGGATGTTCTTCTGTCAGGTGATCAAGCTCCTGGATGGTGGGATATCGTTGTTCCTCTACCATTAATTCATTGAATCCAAATACGCGGATGATTTGTCCGGCATTTGTCTGTTGAACAATGGAAGCTAATTTCTCCAATAACTCTTGAATGGAATGTATAGCGGGTTCTTTACAATTGAGGTGCATTAACGTATTGCCATATAAAAAAAGATGCATATGCGCATCAATCAGACCAGGTAAAACAGATCTCCCGTGCAAATCAATGACTTTTGTGGTGGAGGAGATGCGCTTTCTGATTTCCTCCGTTGTGCCTACTGCGGCAATCTTGTTGTCTTCTATCAAACATGCTTCAAAGACTTCGTTTCTACTATTTACTGAAATGATTTCGCCATTTACTAGAGCTGTTTGATTCATCGGTACACTCCTTTGCAACAATTTTTAGAATACATAAAAAATATAACATAGTTTTTTAGCTGCTCGAAATGAACAGAATGTAAAGTAGTTCTATGTGCTGTTTTACAATATGTTATATTATTCAGTATAAAGAAAATATTTAGGGGGTGGGTCAACATGTCTTATTCGCTGACGGTTCAAGATTTATTTGCTAGAAACCATTTCCAAAATGCGGAGATTATCGCTGGTTCAAGCGGGGTATCGAACCCTGTCAAATGGGTTCATATACTAGAATCAAAAGAAATCACTAGTTTAATAAAGGGCAGCGAATTAATTTTAACAACAGGAATTCAACTCGTTGAGGAAAAGGCTTTCTTTCATTTTGTCGAACAACTGATTGAAAAAGGGTCTGCTGGACTATGCATTGAATATGGCGAGCATATTCAATCAGTGCCTGATCATGTCATCAAGTTGGCCAATGATCATCACTTCCCGATTCTAGCGTTTAGCGAAATCGTTCCTTATATTGAAATAACGCAAGAAATACATAGTATTTTAATTAATCAACAGTATGAAATGATCAAACGGTTGGAGAATTATTCACAAGAAATCAACAAATTAACTTTGAAGATCACTCACTATGAACATCTTTTAATGAGACTTTATAAATATTTAAACATGAACGTTGTCTTTATCATAAACGGCCAGCAGCCATTGTTTATACCAAATGTGAAACACCATATTTATGAGGACTTAAGGGAAAAATATGAAACAACGGGGAGTTCCAAGCATTTTGCGAAATGTGAGGTTAATATATTAGAAGAACGGTACGGGGAATTATGCATTTTCACAGAGGACCGCATGATCAATGAGTTTGAATTGTTAGTATTGGATCGAACGGTTATTGCCCTGTCACAGTATTTGCTGCGCAGCTTATATATCGAGGAGAAACAAAATATGCACTCCCGAATGGTTTTGGAATCTTGGCTAGCTGGAACCATTGAAGATTCTGTGATTACCTCCTTCTTACAGGAACAGAGTTTTCACCATTTATTAAATTGCTCTTACTTTGTATTGATTGACCAGGTTAAGAAATTGAAGAAGGAAAATGATTTAAATTATTACAAACTATACTCCCGGAATGTTTTTGAAAAAAGAGGATTCGTTGTATTTTTATTAGAAGAGAAACAAAGGTTTATTTATGTGATTGCGGATATTTATGGACATGATCTAAAACACCGTATTATTGACTGCATTGAGACAATCAAGAACTTTAGAAAGGATCATCAATATATCAATCTATCTGTCACGACCGCTGTCGGGCAGATTGTGAATCAGTATAAATTAGTCCATCAAAGTTACGAAACGGCACAGGATACATTGTTAATCCGAAGCAATGCTGCCCATCTATCTTATTTTTACGAAGATCTGTATTTACATCAATTAGTTCTTCAAATGCAAAAAAATAAAGCCATTATGGATTTAGCCAAAAAATATTTAGAGCCTCTCTATGAATACGATGCTAAAAATAATGGGAATTTGATTATCACATTGCAGGTGTATCTACAATGCAATTGTCAGAAAAACGAAGCGGCGGAAAAGCTATTTATTGTTCGTCAAACGTTATATCATCGTTTGTCTAAAATTGAAAGCTTAATAGGAAGTGATTATATGCTTCCGCCTAAGCGTCTTGCGGTTGAATTAATGCTGCTCGCTACGCAATTTCAATTCCACCCAGCAGATTAGTGATCCCTCTTGAAAGAGGGATTTTTTTAAGTTTCAACTTTGAGAAATGTCCAGCTACAGCACCCTAGCGGCTAGTGTCCTTCGCTCTCCGCCCTACGATAAGTCAACATCGAATCACCTCCGGCTCTTCGTGTTTCCTTTATCTCAGTTGGAGCGCTCCAGGCCATACGCCGCTGACCAGGGCGCTTTCGCTTTTCTTCTTGTCAATATGTGAAACGACATTCTTAAACATTTTACATTGTGTCTGATGATTATCGGTTCCTTACCCTTCAAAATAGAGAGTAAGAAAACAAATTGTAAAGGAGAGACTCAAATGGAAAATGTTCGAATCACCGAAAATTTAGTCACGAAGGATGAGAAATATCTTTGGCATGCAATGAAGCCGTATAACCCGCAAGCGACTGCCATTATTCAAAAAGCAGAGGGAGCTTGGCTGACAGATATTGAGGGCAATCGTTATTTGGATGCTATGTCGGGATTATGGTGTGTAAATATTGGTTATGGAAGAGAAGAAATGGCCAAAGCTGCCTACGACCAGCTTCTTGAGAACAACTATACACCATTAACAAGCGGTCATCCTGCAGCGATTTTACTTGCTGAAAAAATCAGTGATCTATTAGGCGGAGATTATGTTGTCTTTTTCTCCAACAGCGGCTCTGAAGCAAATGAAACCGCTTTTAAAATTGCCCGGCAGTATCACCAGCAAAAAGGGCAGGGCACGCGTTATAAAATTGTCTCGCGGTACCGGGCCTATCACGGGAATTCAATGGGGGCACTTGCAGCAACAGGGCAAGCAGAGCGGAAGTATAAATACGAACCATTAGCACCAGGTTTTATTCATGTGAAAGCACCGGATCAATACCGTAATAATGAGGATGGATTAAGCGAGCTGCCTTCCGTTACGGCAGTGGACGAAATTATGACATGGGAACATTCAGAAACCATTGCGGCGATGATTATGGAGCCGATTATTACTGGCGGCGGGGTTATTATGCCTCACGATGGTTACTTAAAAGGTGTAAAAGAAGTGTGTGAGAAGCATGGTGCATTATTAATTGTAGATGAAGTCATTTGCGGATTCGGACGCACTGGAAAAACGTTTGGACACCAAAATTATGGGGTGAAGCCGGACATTATCACAATGGCAAAAGGACTTACCAGCGCCTACATGCCGCTTTCAGCAACTGCGGTAAAGAGAGAAGTTTATGAGGAGTTTACGAAAAGCGGCAATTATGACTTTTTCCGCCACGTCAATACATTTGGGGGCTCTCCAGCGGCTTGCGCGGTTGCGTTGAAAAACCTCGAAATTTTGGAGAGGGAAAATTTAGTTGAACAATCTGCCGAAATGGGCGCAATTTTACTAGAAGAATTAAAAACCAGGATTTCAGATCATCCCAATGTTGGCGATATCCGCGGAAAAGGATTACTTGTTGGAATTGAGCTGGTAGAAGACCGTGATACAAAAAAACCTTTGTCTGTTGAGAAGGTTAATCAAGTGATTGCCAAGTGCAAAGAACAGCAACTCATTATTGGAAAAAATGGCGTAACCGTTGCAGGATATAACAATGTATTGACATTATCCCCACCGCTGAATATTACGTTGGAGGAAAAGGATTTTATTGTGGCAACATTGGTGCAAGCGATTGAATCATTATAAAGCGGCAGTATTGAAAATCGAAGGGAGAATAGGCAGATGACAAATATTACTGAAGTGAAAGAACTTACACATTTTATTGATGGAAAAATGGTTCCCGGTGAAAGCGGCCGTTTTTCAGACGTATTCAATCCGGCGACAGGTGAAGTCATTGCGAACGTGCCATTAGCTTCGGCAAATGAAGTGAAAGCGGCCATAAAAAAGGCAGAAGCCGCCTTTCCGAAATGGCGCGATCTTTCTGTAGCAAAGCGGGCTGAAATTGTCATGAATTTCCGAAGCCTGCTAAAGAAAAATCAAGATAAAGTAATCGAATTAATCTGCGCCGAAAGCGGTAAAACGGAAGAAGACGCTATGGGCGAAATTACACGCGGATTAGAATCGGTGGATTTAGCGATTAATGCGCCGCATTTGATGAAGGGTGAATACTCAGTCAATGTAGGCGGACAAATTAATGCGTATTCAGCTAAATATCCACTTGGTGTCGTGGCGGCAATTTCTCCATTTAATTTTCCAATAATGGTGCCTTTGGCGCAAACAAGCATGGCCGTGGCTGTTGGAAATGCTGTTATTTTAAAAGCTTCCGAGCGCGTGCCAATGACAGCTTTGTATATAAGTGAATTATGGAAAGAAGCTGGCCTCCCGGATGGTATTTGGACCGTCATCAATGGCGATAAAGAGGCGGTAAATGAACTGCTTGAAAATCCGGCTGTGCAGGCTATTTCGTTCGTAGGATCTACGCCGGTTGCTCACTATATTTATGAAACCAGCGCTAAATATGGCAAACGTGTTGTTGCTTTAGGTGGCGGCAAAAACAATATGGTCGTGATGCCGGATGCTGATTTGGAACAAGTTGCGAATGCTTTCATCAGCGCGGGGTATGGAGCGGCCTCACAACGTTGTATGGCAATTTCTACTTTAATGCCAGTCGGGCAGGAAACGGCTGATCGCCTGGTAGCAATTTTAAAAGAAAAGATTGATCGCTTAAAAGTAGGCGCTTATACCGAAGGCGCAGATTATGGCCCGGTTATTTCTAAGCAGGCGAAAGAAAGTATCCTAAAAGCAATTGACCGCAGTGAAGAAGAAGGCGCCACAATCGTGTGCGATGGACGTAATCAAGATGTTACCAAGAATAGCAAAGGATTCTTCGTGGCACCAACTTTACTTGACCATGTAAATCCGGAAATGCAAATCTTTGAAGAAGAAGTTTTTGGACCTGTTCGGAATGTTGTACGTGTTGATACGTTAGAGGAAGCCATCAAATTAATTAACCAGCAACACCTGGCAAATGGCGTAACGATCTTTACAAATAACGGGCTGGCAGCCAGGAAGTTTACCACTGAAATTGATGTAGGAATGGTCGGTGTCAATGTGCCGATTCCGATTCCGGTAGGTTACCACAATTTTGCTGGTTTCAAGGGCTCAAGATTTGGCGAAGGGCAGATGTTTGGGCCGGATCAGGCGCGGTTCTTTACTAAGACAAAAATGATTTCGGAACGATGGTTAGCACCTAGCGAAAACAGCGGGTTGTCGTTCGCGTTTCCTAGTGATAAATAATTTTAGCTTTGCTCAGAAAAAAGTAACAGCACCTCTGATTTAATAGAGAGGTGCTGTTTTGTTTGTAAATGCCTAGATGAACATTTGATGCATCTTTGCTTACTTTAATATTCCCCTTTAAACAGTAGACACATGTTTAACATCAACGAAATAGGACAATATTGGAACTTAGTCAATTATTGTTACCTTTAATTGTTTTACACCAAAATTAATAGCATCTTGTTTAGATGGGATAAAGACATCAATTCGATTTCCTTTAATGGCTCCGCCAGTATCTCCGGCAATGGCTTCCCCATAGCCTTCGACATAAACTTTACTGCCAAGCGGTATGACAGCCGGGTCAACTGAAATTACCTTTTGATTTGGATTTTCGATAAGGTTAATACCGGTAGCTGTTATACCGGAACATCCTTGGCACGAAGCTGTATAGGCTGTAGCTTTCACTGTAATTTCTTTTGTATTTGTATTACCTGTTGATGCAGCAGGTACGGCTGGTGCAGTTTCCTTTGGCGCTTGTACTGCCGGCTGTATTGGTTTTTCTGTTCTAGCTGTATTAGTAGTTTTTATACTTTCAAAGATTAATAGATTTAATCCGGGATGGATGAGATCGGTATGTATTTCGTTCCACTCTTGAAGTTGTGAAACCGTTACATGATGATCCATGGCGATGTCCCATAATGTGTCACCTTGTTTAACCGTATATTGTTTTTCCGGTGCAATGGTTAGTATATCTCCAGGGTGGATAAGGTCCGTTGTAAGCTGATTCCACTTTTCGATTTGTTCCACAGATGTATTATTTTCGCGTGATAGTCCCCAAAGGGTATCCCCTTTTTGTACAGTTATCGTTGCCGCTTGTACATTAGCACTTACAGTTACTGAGAGTACAGCAACTGCTATAATTGTTATCATTTTTTTAAGCATTCTTTTACCCTCCATGTTCTTTGGCTGCTAATTTTTATTAAGAATATCATAGATTTTTCTAATACAAAGAACAGGGAGGTGTTAAATCGTTTACATCTGTGGCATTTATATTGCAATAATATTTCCGAAACGAATGAATAATCAAAATTAATACGTCTTTTTAGGTGTAAAATGGCCAATGCCCTTTAATTTGTCGTCAAAAAATTTTAAAATGAGGCTATTTTCAGTTTCAACACAGTAATAGGGATCAATGTCTGCACTTCCGCCTTGAATATAATTTGCAAGTATAGGAGAGAAAAGCGGTAAATCCGTCAAGCTTAAATGCTTTGCTCCTTGGAAATGGACAGTATATGCGTCTTTAAAGTTTTTATTATTGAGCTTATTCGCTACATAAGTGGAGTTGCTGTCGAGCTGGCCCCAAACATCGTCAGAATAAATGTTAAGAAGCGGAGTCTTGAAGGCTTCGTCACGTGCAGCATAATCTCCGATTTCTTTCTTATAAACAAGATCACTAAAGAACGGGGCATCAATATTTACAACTGCATCTATATCATCACGTTCCCTGCCCAGCCAAACACTTGATGCCCCGCCCATTGAATGTCCGAACACACCAATTTTCTCTGTATTGATATGTTGATATACAGAGGTTTTGTCACTTTTGGCTTTTTGAAGGATCGTATCTATGACAAAATTCATATCGTCTGTTCGCAGCTTCATCCATTTTTGAATGAGTCCATATTCTTCAGCCCTCGTGTAAATGCCTTCTTTATTGAGATTGTCGACTTCGCGGTTATAATCTGTATTGATCAAGACATTCGTTCCATCCTCTGAACGAGTATAAAAGGAATGATAGGGATGATCGATTGAAACGACTATATAGCCGTGGCTTGCCAGCTCGGTATAGGTAGAGGTATTGCTTGCCTTAATACCATAGGCTCCATGTGAGAACACCAAAAGCGGGTATTTCTCATCTGCATTTTTTGGATACCAAAATTCCACATTTACAAACCTGTTGTCTCCATTATCGGTAAATTCCTCCTTACGGTTTTTGTCAACATATGTGTAAGTGGCGGTTGAAACTTCATATTCACCTGTCACTTTTGGCGATGGATGCTGTGGAAAAACAATTGCCGGAACAAGTGCAAAAACGAAAGCCAATAGCATGATGATCGATTTCCACACAAGTTTAGAGGTTTTGTATTGTTTAGTATTTGTTTTGTTACGGATCAGAGAAACTGTTCCCGTGACGGCTAATATGAGGAGCAGTATAGCAGGCAGTACCCAGCGCAAACTCCACACAATCACCGATGAAAGTGTGAGAATAATAAATGCACAAAAAACAGCAATCCTCATCCAATTCTTTATTTTTTTATGGTTTTGCTTCGTTACCATACAGTAGATGGCAAAGGCAATCTCGAAAGTCAATGCGATCAATAATAGTAAAGTGCCCATTGTAGTAACCCCTTCTTTTTTGAAGTATTTTTTATGAACTCATCATAAAAAAATACGAAAAGGATGTATATAGAAAAACTGTAAGTTGCATCCACAGGCAAATAAGATGTAAAGAAAGCGGTAAGCTACATAAGCTTACCGCATCAAAGTTGCAGACACCTGCTGCTTGATAAATTCATTGACTACTCTTAAATGCCTTAAGTTTTTCGTTGATTTTTTGGGCTTCTTGTTTATCGTGTTTCCATGACAGCAGACGAACCAGGATATAGATTCCTGCAATTTGCAAGGCAAGAATGATTCCATCCACTGCGTTATTCACAACATCAAAAATGCTGGCAAGGGCAATCAATAGAATCTCCAAGGTGAGAAAATGAATGGCCATTCGAATACGCCTTTTCTTCTCACTTAGATCATGAGGAGAATACAAAATAAATCCAATTAATGCACTAAAAAATGAAAATGCCATAATGATATAAATGGACTTTAAATCAAAGACCAAATCGGGATCATATATTTGACGCAAAATTGTCATCATAATGATGATGGAAGCGAAGATAAGCAGGAAATCCTTCATAATCTTTTGTACAAATTTGGATATCTTCATATGTATCGCTCCTTTTACAAGCCAAGCCTATTTTTAAGGACAGGCACATACTGCCTTGATACAACAGCACGTTCCCCATTATCAAGTATCGCTTCAAATCGGCCGCTTATGGACGGATAAATAGATGAAATTTTAGCGATGTTTAAAATAGTCGATTTCGATGCCCGAAAACAGTTCTTATTTTTACATAATTCCTCGATCTCATAAAGCTTTTGTTTTACTTGAAAGACGTTGTCCTTACAGTAAATAAACACCTTTCCGTCAACTGCCTCGAAATAATAAATATCACTAAGCTTAATTCGGTGAACTCTCTCATTTTGATATCCGAGTATAGTGAGGTCGTCTGTTTTCAGCTTGTTTACGATTTCGTTTATTTCGTCATCCACCTCATGACACCTAATGAGGATCTCTTCGCCCAGTTCTTTGTTTATCTTTTCTATTGAAATTTTCATATTATCACCCACGAAAATTCAAATTATTTCAAGTCGACTATGGCACAATCTGACCTGCTACTTACATCTCTCAGACTACTTTATTATAACACCACGGTGAATGATATTTATTAAGTAAATGGAAATCATAAGAAATATTCCTACTCAACAAGACAGTTTATCTAACTAAATTCAAATTAGGAGAAAAAAGATGAATGCGATTAATACGAGTGAATCTTCTGTAGAACAAAAGGAAACGGTTATGAATAAAATTTTAGGAGCAATCAGTGGTAGTTTTGCACCTATTTTAGGGGTACTTGCCGGATCTGGATTAATTTCAGCGTTATTATCTATTTTAACGACATTGGGATGGTTATCTGCTAAAAGTGCAACCTATGCCATTCTGGCCGCAGCTGGACATGCTATATTTTACTTCTTTCCCGTTTTTCTCGGGATTACATTAGCGATAAAACTCGGAGCCAATGGCTATGTTGGCGGTGCGATTGGTGCGGCACTTTTGGAACCGCATTATACGGATTTAGTTCATTCTGGTGCTCAAGATGCAAATTTCTTAGGGATTCCGGTTATACTCGCCAGCTATTCCTCCACTGTTTTTCCTATCTTAATTGCTGTTTCAATTTATGCCATTTTAAATAAACTTTTGAATAAAGTCATTTACAAAGACTTACAAATGTTTATTAACCCACTAATTTCATTAGTTGTTATTGTTCCTTTAACTATCCTTATTTTTGGTCCTTTTGGTACATATGTCGGTGAAGCGATCGGAATGGTTATCGAGTTTTTAAGTTCAAAAAGCGGGCTTTTAACTGGGGCTGTACTGGGTGCAGGATGGACTTTCCTAACGATATTAGGCCTTCACTGGGCAGTCATTCCATTAGCGATTGCCAATCTTGCCAAAGGCGGCGATCCGATTATTGCGATGGCAGCTGCTGCACCTTTTGCTCAAATAGGGATGGCGATAGGGGTCTTTTTGAAAACGAAGGATAAGGACTTAAAAACGGTCACTGGATCAGGAATTGTTCCAGGTGCATTAGCTGGCACAACAGAACTTATCACTTATGGTGTCCTTGTACGTTATAAACAAACGATGGTCATTGTCGCAATTGCAGGAGCAATTGGCGGAGCGATTAATGGGGCACTTGGCACAAGAGCAACGGCATTTGCTCTTCCAAGCTTCTTATCTATTCCTGTTTTTTCACCGATAGGATTCTTTATCATCGGTGTGTTAACTGCTTTGGTATTAGCTATGGTTCTGACACTTGTATTTGGATATGAAGGAAAAAATAATGCAGTGCCAGCTAAAACGGTAAAAGAATTTGGACTGGCGAATGTAAGTAGAGAAACCATCTTAAGTCCATTGAGCGGGGAAATTGTTCCATTAGGCGAAATAAGCGATCCTCTTTTTTCAACTGAGACGGTAGGAAAAGGAATTGCGATTGAACCCGAAAACGGCGAAGTGATTTCACCCGTTGACGGAACGGTTACCACTCTATTTCCGACGGAGCATGCCATCGGTATTACATCAGAAGGGGGGGCTGAAATCTTAATTTGTATTGGGGTTGATACGATTAATTTAAAAGGTCAGTTTTTCCATTCTCAAGTAAAGCAATGGGATGCAGTGAAGAAAGGCGACTTGCTTATTCAATTTGACCTTGAAAAAATTAAAGCTGCAGGCTTTGATGTAAAAACTCCTGTAGTCATTACTAATACCAATCAATATATGGATGTTGTCCCAGCGATAGATGGGAAGGTTCAAGCAAAAGATGAATTAATCAAGCTGATCGTATAATTAAAAGGAGCTCGGAACCAGGAGAACGGCTCTAGCAGCACAAAAAAGCTGTGAGAACAGTGCCCCAGGCACTTCCATATAATATAAGGGGAGTGATGACATGTCTTTTTCAAGTTTAAAAGAATTGATTGAGCTTGCCAAAACAGAAAAAACAACCATTTATGAGTTAATGATAAACGCAGAGATCGAGCAAAAGGGGTATGATAGAAAAACGATAATCGAGAAAATGGCGAAGCAATTTACTGTAATGGAGGAGGCTGTCCGTGAAGGGACGACGAGCTCCGTTATGTCCCGTACCGGCTTGACGGGCGGGGATGGATACCGCCTTCACCAATATGCTGAAAACGGGAATTCCTTTGTTAATTCTAAGACACTAAAGGCCGCAGCAAATGCCCTCGGTGTATCGGAAGTAAATGCGGCAATGGGGCGGATTGTGGCCACGCCAACAGCGGGTTCAGCGGGAATTTTGCCAGCTGTCCTTGTTCATGCCCTTGATAGCGGGAAATTTACACGTGAAGAGATTGTACAGTCCATGTTCACTGCCTCTGCCCTCGGCTTGGTCATTGCGAATAGGGCTTCCATATCAGGTGCTGCAGGCGGCTGTCAGGCAGAGGTTGGATCAGCCACTGCAATGGCAGCCGGCACTCTCGTTGAACTTGCCGGCGGTACCCCGGCGCAGGTTGGAAACGCCGTTGGAATTGCGTTGAAGAATTCTCTTGGGTTGGTTTGTGACCCTGTTGCCGGGTTGGTGGAAATCCCGTGCATCCTTCGCAACGGATTACATGCGATTACCGCCCAAGCAGCAGCAGATATGGCTTTGGCAGGGGTAGTCAGCATCATCCCCCCGGATGAAGTAATCCATGTGATGCATGAAGTGGGGCAGCAAATGCCTGAATCGTTGAGGGAAACCGGTATCGGCGGTCTAGCCGGCACCCCGACGGGTCAAAAATTAAAAGCGCAGATTTTCAGAGAAAAAACGAGTGGCTGCGGGCCGGCCAAATACGAAAGTGCTTATGAGATTATTGGACCGGTTATGGTTGGACCATCAAGTTCTCATACAGCCGGGGCAGTCCGGATTGGCAATATTGCCAGCCAGCTGTTAAACGAAAGACCATCATATGTTAAATTCTCGCTGATGGGTTCCTTCGCCGAAACCTATCAAGGACATGGAACCGACTTAGCTCTAATAGCAGGTGTACTTGGGCTGTCTACCATGGATGCAGGCATTCCCAATGCAAAAACTCTTGCTGAAGAAAACGGCTTACAATACGAGTTCACGAAACGGGTGCTTGGAAGCTATCACCCGAATACGGTTCTCGTAGAATTATCTGGGGCTTCACGTACGGTAAAGCTCTTGGCCAGCTCTTTAGGCGGCGGTAAAGTGGAGGTTCAGGAATTGGATGATTATCCGTTAAAATTTTCCGGTGAACGGCCCACATTCGTGATTCGCCATAGTGACCGGAAGGGAGCGATTGCTGAATTATCTGGAATCCTTTATCGAAACGGCTTTAACATCGCCCGAATGGCGAATGAACGTTCAAAAATCAATGGTCCGGCGATCACGATTTGCGAAATCGATAATAAAATGGATGACACTCTATTAACTTTATTAAAAAAGGAAATACCAATTATTGACGAAATTGTCTTAGTTAAAACTAATTAGCAGCGTGGGACTGTTTAAAGGGGTGGAAATGTTCACCCTTTAAATAGTCCCGCTTTTTTATATTGTTTCGGTGTTGGTCAAGCCTTTTAGGAAACAATTCAAAAATGGATGACGATTCCAGTTTTCTTAAGTATAATTCAATTATAAAAAGGCTATTAGGACGGTGAGAATAAGGTGAAAAAAATAGCAGTCGAAAGCTTAGTTCAGAAGTTTTCATTGAAAGTAGTGGCCGGTGAGGGGCAACTGCAAAATGTCATTACGCAATCACGGGTGCATCGTCCAGGCCTGGAATTTGTTGGCCATTTTGACTTTTTCCCGACAGAGCGAGTTCAAATATTAGGAAAAAAAGAAATTACCTATTTACATAAATTAAGCAAAGAGGAACGTAAAATCCGAATCGGAAATATTGTCCAATATCACCCGCCATGTTTTATCGTAACCGCTGGTGAAGAGGGTCTTACTTATTTAACCCACCATTGTATTGAACAGGGGATTCCCTTGCTGGTAACAAACAAGCCAGAGGTCACATCAGAGTTTATCACCAAATTGGATGCGTATTTGGTGAAGGAATTAGCACCGGAAATGGCTGTGCATGGAGTTTGTGTGAATGTTTCTGGGATTGGAATCTTGCTTCGCGGTCATTCAGGGGTAGGAAAAAGTGAGACGGCGCACACGTTAATTCGCCGGGGGCACCGGCTGGTTGCGGACGATATCGTTATCCTTAAGAAGCTTAGCCCGCAGACCATTCTGGGGACTCATGATGAGAAAACCAAGGAGTTTCTGGCTCTTCGCAGTATTGGCTTATTGAATGTGGTCCGCTTATACGGCCGCAAGGCTTTTCAAGATGAATCACGAATTGCGCTTGATATTAATTTAACAAAATGGGAAAAAGATGCCTTGTATAATGATTTGGACCAGAAATTTCACTATACAGATTATATGGGTGTGAAAATTCCGTCTATCGAAATCCAACTCCAGCCTGGACGTGATGTAGCGGGGTTAATTGAGGCAGCGGCAAATAATTGGTATTTGAAGCAGCAAGGATACAGCGCAGCAGAAGAGTTCATGAGCAGGATAGAAGCCGATATTACAAACTCAAGTATGGAATAATCATGCAAATAATAATTTGCTAGAGCATTTGGTGTTTATAAGTTCTGGCAAAATACTAATAGAAAATAAAGATGTCAGTCATATTACCACGATTTAACAAGTTTACAAACTATCTTATAATAATAAATATTTTAAATCTATTAATAATAGTGATACACTATTAGTAGGTTATTATTGATCCAGAAAAGGTGTATGAATAGTCGCGTGCTGGCCTGCTGTGAGACTTAAGGGAGAGCGCCTGCATCCTTTCTGCAAATTTTAAGGTAAGGGACGGACGGTAAAAATGAGTAACAGACAAACTAGAACAGACGTTATCTTAATTGGTGCCGGAATCATGAGTGCGACTTTGGGAACACTTTTGAAAGAATTAGTACCGGGCTGGAAAATGACAGTTTTTGAGAAGCTCGAAAACGCAGGAGAGGAAAGCTCTAACGAATGGAATAATGCAGGTACGGGGCATTCTGCACTATGCGAGCTTAATTACACCGTCGAAAAATCGGACGGATCGATAGATATTAGCAAAGCGATAAAAATTAATGAACAGTTTCAGGTTTCAAGACAGTTTTGGTCGTATCTTGTAAACAGCAATCTGATCGGTAATCCACAGGACTTTATCAGACCATTGCCACATATGAGTTTAGTTGAAGGTGAAAAGAATGTTACTTTTTTGAAAAAACGTTTTGAAGCGCTTTCGAACAACCCATTGTTTGAAGGAATGGAATTTTCCGATGACCATGACAAACTGACGCAATGGATTCCGCTTATCATGGAAGGCCGTTTATTGAAGGAACCAATAGCAGCTACAAAAGTCGATTCTGGAACGGATGTTAACTTTGGCGCTTTAACGCACAAGCTGTTTGACCACTTAAAGAATCAAAACGTTGATATTAAATATAAGCATCAAGTTGAGGATATAAAACGTACGAGCGACGGCTTATGGGAATTGAAAGTGTGGAATATGGATACCGGCGCCATTGAACGCCATACGGCGAAATTCGTCTTTATCGGCGGCGGGGGCGGGTCCTTGCCGTTACTGCAAAAATCCGGTATTCCTGAAAGTAAGCATATTGGAGGATTCCCTGTAAGCGGACTATTCCTGGTATGTAACAATCCGGAGATTGTAGCGCAGCACCATGCAAAAGTATATGGCAAAGCTAAAGTTGGTGCGCCTCCGATGTCTGTGCCGCATCTTGATACACGATACATCGACAACAAAAAGTCTTTGTTATTTGGACCGTTTGCCGGATTCTCGCCCAAGTTCTTAAAAACAGGTTCAAATATGGATTTATTAGGTTCCGTAAAACCGAATAATGTCCTCACCATGTTAGCGGCAGGTGCAAAAAACATTCCGTTAACAAAATATTTAATTCAGCAAGTGATGTTATCAAAAGAAAAGCGAGTGGAAGAGTTACGCGAATTTATTCCGAACGCGAAAAGCGAAGATTGGGATATCGTCGTAGCAGGCCAACGTGTGCAAGTGATTAAGGATACCGATGCGGGCGGCAAAGGAACGCTTCAATTTGGTACGGAAGTTGTTAGTGGGGCCGATGGGTCGATCGCTGCATTGCTCGGTGCTTCTCCGGGTGCTTCTACCGCCGTTCATGTCATGCTCGAGGTATTAAAAAAATGCTTCCCGCAACATTTAGAGGCGTGGGAGCCGAAAATAAAAGAAATGATTCCTTCTTATGGCGTGTCACTAGTTGAAAACTCAGAGCTTTTCCACGAAATTCATACGTCAACAGCGCGGACGCTTGGTCTAAGTGAAAACTTGAAGGTACAGAAAGAGACCGCTAGATAAAGAATGAAAAGAGCTAAGCCAGATATAAACCGGCTTAGCTCTTTTCTATTTACCTATTAATTTTGGATTAATTTCGGATAAGATAATCGAATGCACCTAGGGCAGCAGTAGCACCTGAACCCATCGAAATGATGATTTGTTTATATGCGCTATCTGTACAGTCGCCTGCAGCAAAGACACCAGGGATGGTGGTAGCTCCATGCTTATCAACGATGATTTCGCCCATTCTGGTGCGTTCAATCGTTTCGTCTAACCAATCGGTATTTGGGACGAGACCAATCTGAACAAATACACCTTGTAATTCAATATGGTGCTCTGCTCCCGTTCCACGGTCAATGTAGGTAATACCGTTTACCTTGTCGATACCGGTAATTTCCTTTGTTTGAGCATTTTTGATGACCGTTGCATTTGGAAGGCTGTAAAGTCGATCTTGCAATACAGAATCAGCTTTCAACTCTGGTGCAAATTCAATAACTGTTACATGCTTTACAATACCCGCAAGATCAATGGCTGCTTCAATACCGGAATTACCGCCGCCAATAACCGCAACGTGTTTTCCTGCAAATAGCGGGCCGTCGCAATGAGGGCAGTAAGCTACACCTTTGTTCTTAAACTCTGCTTCACCTGGGACACCAACATTGCGCCAACGGGCACCTGTTGAGAGGATGACGGTTTTGCTTTTTAGAACAGCGCCGTTTTCCAGCTCAACCTCGATGAAATCTTTCTTTTCTAAGCTTTTTGCCCGCTGCAAATTCATGACATCAACGTCGTATTCTTTCACATGCTCTTCAAGGCTTGCTGCAAGTTTTGGACCTTCTGTCTGCTTTACGCTAATAAAGTTCTCGATGCCGAGAGTATCCATAATCTGACCGCCAAATCGTTCAGCAACAATGCCTGTACGAATGCCTTTACGTGCCGCATAGATGGCCGCACTTGCACCCGCTGGCCCGCCGCCGACAACGAGGACATCGAAAGGATCCTTATCAGCAAACTCTGAAGCATCTGGAGCGCTGCCGACTTTTGCAAGGATTTCCTCTAGTGACATCCGGCCGCTGCCAAACGATTCTCCATTTAGGAACACCGTTGGGACGGCCATAACCTGTTTGCTTTCTACTTCTTCATTAAACGCTGCGCCATCAATCATGGTATGAGTAATGCCAGGATTAACAAGACTCATTACGTTCAGTGCTTGTACCACATCAGGACAGTTGTGGCAGCTCAGGCTAATATAAGATTCAAAGTGAAATTCACCTTTAATCGTTTTAATTTGATCAATGACCTTTTGTTCAACCTTCGGAGCTCTTCCGCTTACTTGCAAGAGAGCCAGAACTAATGAGGTAAATTCATGGCCAAGCGGGATGCCGGCAAAAGTGATCCCGGTATCTTCTCCGATCCGATTCACACTGAAGCTCGGTGTCCGCTGTAATTGTGCATGTTCAATCTTAATATTGGATGACATGGTGGCTAATTCATCCACTAGAGCCACCATGTCACGAGAAACGTCATCAGATCCTGCGCTAACTTTGAGCAGCACATCGCCTTCCATCATTTGAAGATATTGGGCTAATTGTGCTTTTATATCTGCATCTAGTATCATTTGATCTGCTCCTTAAATTTTTCCTACAAGGTCAAGGCTTGGCTTAAGTGTTGCAGAGCCTTCTTTCCATTTTGCAGGGCAAACTTCACCAGGATTTTGGCGAACATATTGTGCTGCTTTAATTTTGTTAATAAGTGTGCTAGCATCACGGCCAATGCCGCCAGCGTTAATTTCAACAGCTTGGATCACGCCGTCTGGATCAATGATGAATGTACCGCGGTCTGCAGCACCTTCTTCTTCAATCAATACATCAAAGTTACGGGAAAGGACATGGGCAGGGTCACCGATCATTGTATACGTAATTTTACCAATGGTTTCTGATGAATCGTGCCATGCTTTATGTGTAAAATGAGAATCTCTAGAAACAGAGAATACTTCAACGCCAAGTTCTTGCAGTGCTGGGTACTGATCTTGAAGATCTTCTAACTCTGTTGGGCAAACGAATGTAAAGTCAGCTGGATAGAAGCAAACTACGCTCCACTGACCTCTGAAGTCTGCATCTGAAACTTCCAAAAATTCTCCATTTCTGTATGCTTGTGCTTTGAATGGTTGTACTTCTTTTCCAATTAGAGACATAATAATTTTCCTCCTAGTGTTTTTTGAGAATGTTTAAAAAGCTAGTTTAGACAAATAGTCTAAATAATAAACAGCTAATTGCAATTCTCTTTTAATTATAATTAGTTATTTAAAATAATTCTAATTCAAAATCTATTATCATATAACTCTTGTAAATTTGTCAAGCGAAATAGAGTACTATTTTAAAAGATAGGATAAATATGATTGAATTGAAAAACTCAAATTTTCAATTAATCTCAGCATTCTCAATTACATTAGATTTCTCGCCCCTTGGAACCTAAATTAAATAATGAGCAGCTGTTTCAAGAAAAACGAAAGAAGCAGATGAGTTCTCCCCTCTGCTTCAATGATATTTCTTATACCAATCGACGAATTGTGCTAAGCCTGTTTCTAAGGTTGTTTTCGGATAGTATCCTGTTTCCTTTTGTAAATTTGTTATGTCTGCATAAGTTTCCTTCACATCACCCGGCTGCATCGGCAGAAATTTTATTTTTGCCTTTTTCCCAACGAGTCTTTCTAATTGTTTAATAAAGTCCAGCAACTTGACGGGATTATGATTGCCGATATTATAAATCCGGTAAGGAGCAAAGCTAGTACCCGGGTCAGGATTTTTGCCATTCCAGTTAGAATTGTATGCAGGGGGATGATCGAGTAATGCGATGATTCCATCCACAATATCATCAATGTAGGTAAAGTCTCTGCTCATATCCCCATGATTAAATACCTTTATTGTATTCCCTGCAATGATATCCCGGGTAAAAGAATAGTAAGCCATATCCGGTCTTCCCCATGGACCATAAACCGTAAAGAATCGGAGTCCGGTTGTTGGGATCTGAAATAAATGGCTGTACGTATGGGCCATCAATTCATTTGCCTTTTTTGTCGCAGCATAAAGGCTTAAGGGGTGATCGACACTATCATTAGTGGAAAATGGAATTCTTGTATTGGCGCCATAAACAGAACTGGATGAGGCATAGATCAGGTGCTCTATTTTATGATGCCTGCATGCCTCTAAAATCGACATAAACCCGGCCAGGTTGGAATCAACATAGGTATGGGGGGCGGTTAAACTGTACCGGACACCGGCCTGGGCAGCCAAATGAATTACCCGATGGATGGATTGATCAACAAATAGCTGATTTATTTTGTTCCGCTCAGTTAAATCGATTTTATAAAATTCAAACTTAGGATGTTTTTCTATAATTTTTAGACGATCCTTTTTTAATGAAACATCATAATAGTCATTTAGATTATCAATCCCAATAACCTGATAGCCTTTGGCTAACAATTGCTTTGCCAGATGGAAACCAATAAAACCCGCTGCACCCGTCACTAATATGGTCATTTTTTTCTGCCATGTCCTTTTTTTCGATCATGTTCTTTTTTGTGACTATGCCCATGTCTATGATGGTGTTCCTTTTTTCGCTTGGATCGCTTTTTTGTGCTAGTTTTCTTGGTTTCATTTGTTCCTTTATTACCGTCCTCCGGATTTGTGAGCGGGATCGGTGTTTTGGTCCATTCCGCATGTGTTTTTGGGTCAATCGCCTTTACTTGTTCCAGGGAAGGAATCTAAGAAATTTCTTTCATGAAGGTTCTGGAATAACTCCAGCGGCCGCTCTTGAACACGCGAGAACGAATAGACATGATCGACCATTTTAAACCCGGTATTGGTGACAATGATATGCCGTAAGGGAGCATCGATTTGCTTAAAACCTGATTGCTTCTGGGTTGTTAAAATATCGAGCAGTTTTTTAGTAATCTCTTCTGATAAGGTAGATTGTTTTTTTAGAAAAGTATTTAAGTCAGGCCCTACCAGGTATTCCATTAGAACATAATTGGTTCCTTTTTCATAGACTTTAGGGATAAAGGATAAGTTTTGACAAGATAATAGAACCTCTTGTTCCTGCTTGGCATTTTCCGGTTTCCCATAAATCTTTACACAGGTATCTTCAGCAACCCGGTAGACTGCACCCTGATGCCCTTTTCCGATAAGTGGCTGCGTGACGGCGCTGTCCACCTTGACTCCCTCCCCTGATCCCCCAGAGGTGACGGGAATATTTTTATAATCCAAACTATTTTTGTTAAAATACTTTTCCCACTCTTGTAATGTCTCCGGTTCCAGCCTTTTTACTACTTCTAAGAAGGACTCTTTTAATAGAATGATATTTAAATCCCGCAATAGTTTTAATGGGACAGGGTGAATCCGTTTGAAGGCATTCACATGGTCAATTACTTTCAACTCTTCATTTTCAAGGACAAAAATATGTCGCAGCGGGGCATCAACCATCGTGAATTTTGCCTCTTTTAATTCTTTTAAAATAGTCAGCAGTTTGCTGGCGATGGATTCAGGGATATACGTGCAATTTCTGAGGTATTCCTTTAATGTTGGGGCATTAAAGTATTCCATCACGATAAAGTTTGAACCTGTTTCGTAGACCTTTGGGAAAAATGATAGATGTTTGCCAGCGCTTAGTGCATCGGCTTCCATTTTTGCTTGCAGCGGGTCTGTATAAATCTTCACACACTTTTCTTCTGATAATTTAAAAACGGCGCCTTGTGCACCCATACCGATCAGCGGATACTTAGTAGGGTTTTCAATCTGTAAGGTTTTGACGCCTTTCGTTACTTTAATTGATTTAAAATCCTTCATTTCGATCCTCCTAACAGTTCATCATAATAATTTGCCTGCTGTAAGAGCTGTTTCTGAAGATCAAAGGCTTGTTCAATTTTTTTGCGGGCTGCAATGGAATATTTCCCCCATACCTGCCGATTCTTTAACATAAACTCAAGAGCAGCGGCAAGTTGTTCAACGTTGTTTTCCTGCACTAAAAAGCCATTTTGCTTATGTCTAACTAATTCAGGGATGCCGGCATGCCGGGTTGAGATGACTGGGACGCCTGTTGCCATTGCTTCTTTTAAGGTATTCGGAATCCCTTCTACATCTCCGTTCGCGGCTTCTAAGCTGGCAGCGCAAAATAAATCTGCATTTCTTAAGTGTTCCCGGACTTGTTCTTTAGGGAGATGGTGTAAGAGACGAAATGAATCCCCTAATTCTAACTGTTTAGCCAAGGCCTTCAGCTCTTCTTCTAATTCCCCTTTGCCGATGATTGTCAATGTCGCATTTGGGAATCTATCCTTTATTTTATGAAAAGCTTTCATGAGAATATGGTGGCCCTTTTTCTCTACTAACCTGCCGATTGAGATAATGTTTTGGGAGCCGTTCCTCTTAGGTGTGCGGTAGGTGTATTGACTAAGGTCGACACCGCCATATAACACTCTGATTTTCTCTGGAGGGCACCCCCATGCAATGATCCTATCAGCTAAATATTGACAGACTGGGAAAAAGCGATCTCCTTGCTCGAACAGCTTTTTCATGTTCTCTAAGTATCCAACTGGCTGATTGGCAAGGGTTGCATCCCTCCCGCGGATACTAGTGACTAACGGAAGCTTTGTTGCATTCTTAAATGGGAGTAATAATACCCCTAATTGACCGTGGTGGGCGTGTAAGAGTGACAGCTGATGTTTCTTAATAAATTCAGTTGGCGAGAAGATCTCATTTAAATAGTGTACCTTTTCATTAAGAAGCGAGAGATCAATCATATATTTAGGCTGGCGGACGGTATGGATATAATCATAGTTAGGAACATTCCGAATCTGTGATATATATTGGGTCGGGTCAACCCTTAAATTTAGATGCATGACTGTACGCAAATAAAACTACTCCTTTCCATCTTGGTAAACAAAATCGTTTTGTTTCCAAATATGGTATGCGTTTCTGCTAAAATAAGCTTGGACAAATTGGAATTTAAGTAAAAAGTGGAGAAACTTATACATTGCTGCTAATTCTATTCCTGAATTTTAAATGGGCGGAAAAATATCTCAAATTAAAGATATTGGCCATTGAGATTCATTTTTGCTATTGTTGGAAGATAAGGTTACATAAAATGGAGGGATTGTCAGTGGAAATAGGGGTAAGTACGTTTGTAGAGACAACGCCGGATGTTCAAACGGGTGAGGTGAAAAGTCATGCCGAGCGGCTGCGTGAGGTGGTTGAAGAAATTGTTCTTGCTGACAAGATTGGTTTAGATATCTTTGGTGTTGGTGAGCATCACCGTAAAGATTATGCGGCTTCCTCACCAGCAATTGTGCTGGCTGCAGCTGCGTCGCAAACGAAGCAAATTCGGCTGACGAGTGCCGTTACAGTGCTTTCCTCCGCCGATCCTGTACGGGTATTCCAAGATTTCGCTACACTTGATGCCATTTCGAATGGCCGTGCAGAGATTATGGCAGGCAGGGGTTCGTTTATCGAATCCTTTCCGTTGTTTGGGTATGATTTAAATGACTATAATGAGCTGTTTGATGAGAAGCTGGAGTTATTATTGAAAATCCGCGAGTCTGAGAAAGTGAGCTGGAGGGGCGGGCACCGGCCGGCAATCAACAACCTGGGCGTGTATCCTAGACCGGTTCAGGATCCATTACCTGTATGGATTGGCAGCGGGGGCACACCACAATCTGTCATTCGTGCGGGCATGCTTGGCCTGCCGCTTGTTTTAGCGATTATTGGAGGCAGTCCGCTGCAGTTTGCCCAGCATGTAAATCTCTATAAAAGAGCGGCTGCCCAGGCAGGCCATGATGTGACTAAGCTGCCAGTTGCCTCACATTCGCATGGTTTCGTTGCTGAGGATACCATGACGGCAGCAGATAAATTTTTCCCTTCAACGCAGCAAGCCATGAACGTACTTGGACGGGAACGCGGCTGGGGGCATTATGACCGCTCAAGTTTTGATGCTGCCCGAAGCTTTGAGGGTGCACTGTACGTCGGAGATCCGGAAACGGTTGCGGCAAAAATTATTCATCTTCGCAAACACGTAGGCATTACCCGCTTTATGCTCCATGTACCGGTTGGCTCCATGCCGCACGAGGATGTATTGAAGGCGATTGAGCTGCTGGGAACAGAAGTGGCACCGCTGGTTCGGGAAGAAGTCGCTAAGTGGGAAGCAGAGCAGGTTTAGATCTTGAAAAGGGATTACATTGACCGAATGAGCCTGTTTGGATTCAGAATGGTAAATGAAAGGTGATTACATTGACCGAATGAGCCTGTTTGGATTCAGAATGGTAAATGAAAGGTGATTACATTGACCGAAGGAGCCTGTTTGGATTCAGAATGGTAAATGAAAGGTGATTACATTGACCGAATGAGCCTGTTTGGATTCAGAATGGTAAATGAAAGGTGATTACATTGACTGAATGAGCCGGTTGGCAATCAGAATGGTAAATGAAAAGGGTTTACGTGCCCTAAAACGGCATGCGTACAAGGAAAAAGGTCATGTAAAGAAAGGGCCTTCATTGTACAAGGAAAGAAAGAGAGGCTGAGCAGAAACAGTGTATGTTTCGACTCAGCCTCTCTTTTCTTTACCATTCTTTCGGCTCATAGTTTAGGTCTGTAAATAGCTGCTGGCGTTCTTTTTTCGTGAGGTCCCGCCATTGTCCGATTGGCATGCTGCCTAATTCAATATTCATAATCCTAATCCGTTGCAGCCTGACTACCTCGTAACCAAGTGCCGCACACATCCGGCGGATTTGTCGGTTCAGACCCTGAGTTAAGATAATTTTAAAGACATATTTGGATAACTGTGTTACTTTGCAAGGGAGTGTTTTCGTATCTAATATCTCTACCCCGGCAGACATTCGTTTGAGAAACTCAGGCGTTATCGGTTTGGCCACGGTGACAATATACTCCTTCTCATGCTTGTTTTCTGCTCGAAGAATTTCATTCACAATATCCCCGTCATTTGTCAGCAATATTAAGCCATCCGAATCCTTGTCTAAGCGGCCAATATGGAAAATACGTAATGGATGGTTGACGAAATCAACAATGTTTCCTTTTATATGTCTTTCCGTTGTGCTAGTAATACCAACGGGTTTATTTAAGGCAATATAGACATAGTTATGTGAAACATTGACCGCACTGCCATCAATGCAGACCTGGTCACCGGGCTCAACCTGGCTGCCTATTTGCGCCACTTTCCCGTTGATCGTAACCCTGCCTTCACTTATTAATTTATCTGCCCCGCGTCTTGAGGCCTTACCCGACTCACTAATAAATTTATTTATCCTAATGGTAACCACAACCTTACGTGGAGAATCTTACATTTTAGAATACCGCAACCGCCTCCTATATTTCAAGTGGGGGTACAAATGCCGTAAACGTAAAGACATACGAAAGATTAAAGTTGTCGAAAAAAATTAGTTCTTTTAAACTATATTTTTAAAAGAATATAAAAATATTACAATATTTTCTCCAAATTGTGACAAAAAAATTTGCCCTGTCATGTTACTGTAATGATAATTACATAATGGGGAGATGAATATGAAAAAATTATCGATTGTTTTTGTTCTAATATTTAGCATCTTTTTCTTTAATGTACCAACAGACGCAGCTGGTAGTTCACAATTACTAGTCATCAACAAAAAAATCAATACACTCGCTTATTATGATGGCGGGAAGTTGATTAAAACCTTTAAGGTGGCAACGGGCAGATCTAGAGATCTAACCCCGGAAGGCACATTTAGAATTGTGAATAAGATTGTCAATCGTCCGTATTATACGGGTAAGATTCCCGGCGGTGATCCACGTAACCCATTAGGTGACAGATGGATGGGGCTTGAGGCAAGAGGTACATATGGTACCACATATGGAATACATGGAAATGCGAATGAAAGTTCCATCGGTAAATATATTAGTTCAGGTTGTGTACGCATGCACAACGAAGAAGTACGCTGGCTTTACAGCCAAATCCAGATGTACACACCAGTAATCATTACCTGGTCTGATAGCAGCTTTGATGCAATTGCCAAAGCAAATGGATATTCGGTCAGCACGAACGGCTGGGTACTGGCTGACGGGAAATGGTATTTTTATGCCAATGGTGTAGCGAAAACAGGCTGGCTTTCTACTGGTGGAGTATGGTATTACCTTGATGGCTCCGGTGTCATGAAAACCGGCTGGGTATTAGATAATGGTAAATGGTATTACCTTGAAAAAAGCGGTGCGATGAAAACAGGCTGGTTGTTAAGTGGTGGAAAATGGTACTATCTTGAAAAATCCGGCGCAATGAAAACCGGCTGGTTAGCGAATGGAGGCAAATGGTACTTCCTAGACAATAGTGGCGCAATGAAAACGGGCTGGTTAGCAAATGGAGGCAAGTGGTACTTCCTTGAAAACAGCGGCGCGATGAAAACCGGTTGGTTAGCAAATGGAGGCAAATGGTATTTCCTTGAAAACAGCGGCGCGATGAAAACAGGCTGGCTAAACGATGGAGAGAAAAAATATTTCCTAGATAACAGCGGCGCGATGAAAACCGGCTGGGCAGCAATTGATGGCAAATGGTATTACTTCTATCCAAGCGGCTCTATGGCTGTAAATACAGTCATTGACGGCTGGGAAGTCGGTCCAGATGGTGTATGGATTGTTCCAGTCCCTGCTCCAGTTACAGATCCAGTTGAATATGTTGCTTTAGGTGATTCTTTAGCAGCCGGGATGACTCCTCTAGGGGGAGATGGTCCAGGTTACCCTGATTTTATTGCTGAAAAATTCAAAGAATCCAAAGAAACCTATGATTTAAGGGATTTTGATAACTTTGGAGTTTCAGGCTTTACAACTACTCATGTAATTGAACAGCTGAAAAACGTTGAAGTACAAAAGGAAATTAAAGAAGCTACACATTTAACGATTGATATTGGTGCAAATGATCTGCTCCCTGTGATCCAAACGAATGCAGCACAAGCACCGGCAGCGATTGCCGAGGCAGCGAAAAACATAAACATAATTTTAGGCACCATTGATCAATTAAATCCAACAGTCAAGGTGTATGTGATGGGCTACTATAACCCATACCCATATATTCAAGACGCGGGGCAGAAAGTTCAATTAGACCAATTATTACAAGGATTTAACGCCCAGATTCAAGCACAGGCAGCTCAACATGGCGATACATTTGTCGCTACAGATACACTAATTGCAAGCAAGTTCCAAGAGTATCTTCCAAACCCGGCTAATATCCACTTAAGCTTAACAGGATATCAGGCAGTAGCTGGTGAGTTCTGGAAGGTCATGAAATAGGTGAATAAATAACTAGTTTCATAGTAAATAGAGACATCTAAAAAAGGGTGTCTCTCTTTTTTTGCAGTGCTGATTGAAGCGAATATTTATGAAACATTTGTAATATTTCAGAGGTGTAAACATTATTGTACACTTGTTTACATTTCGTATACTTCTTGTCTGCAGATGCGTTTACATGTTTACAAAAATGTGTACATCCCGTCACAACAGCATGTTTACGAACTTGTCATCGATGTATACATAAATGTAAACATTATGGTCAAAGTTTACAAAATGTTTACTGTTTTACACTTTCATATCTTTTCTATTTGGCTCATTGAACAATCTACTAATCTCCTATAGCCTTTAATAAAGGGACTTAATAATCTACTTTAAAAATAAATCTATTAAATGAAAAGGAATGATGTTTATGACTAAATCCAGAGTTGCCGCAATTGATGTAGGGAATGACTCTATTAAGGCCATTTTCGGAGAATTAGAGTATGAATTGAATATTCCTAACATTATCGCAAGAGACACCGAGGACCGACCGGTAATCGGGATTGAAGAACTCGATGATAAGAATCCATTGGATGGGATCCATGTTAAGGTACACTCCCCTGCCTTGAAAGAAAATAATGTGATTTACCGTGTCGGCAACTTAGCCACCAAAAGCAATAATGCCACTGAATTAGACCCTGGCAGCAGCAAATCCGAGGAAGACCAAACACTCATTATGCTTTTTACAACACTGGCATTGGATGCGGTTAAACAGGAAAGTTTCCCGCGCGCCAAAAATGTCATTGATGCCAGCTACACACTTGGAACCGGCCTCCCCCTTCGTGAGGTAAAGGAAGGCAAGGATGCGGGATATCGCTCGAAATTAGTCGGTTCTGTCCATCAAGTTGAATTTTTGGTGACGCCAAAATACCAGGGCTTGAAAGTAAATATTAAATTTAATGAAGTAAAGGTGTATCCTGAAGGTTTCGCCGCTTACATAAATTTGGTGATGGACAATAATCTAAAAATCATCAATAAGGATTTAATTGATAAGCGTATCTTAATTCAAGATATCGGCGGTTTATCAACTGATATTGCGGTTATTAAAAATCGCAATGTCGATGATGATAAGGCCCAAGGATTTAACCTCGGTGTCTCGGAATCGTTAGAGGCCATTCGCGAAGAAATTAGAACGAAGCACGGCGTGGAACTGGACAGCCGCCGCGATGTCGTTGAAATTATTACCAGAAAAAATGATCGCAACCACATCATGGTAAAAGGAAGCAGGACAAGCGTTCACGATATTACCGACCGTATTCTCTTAGATTTAGCGAAAAAACAATATCGATTACTACGCAATGTATGGCAGAGGAACTCGCAAACGGAAATTTGTTATTTTGTTGGCGGCGGTGCCCATGTCCTAAAGGATTATCTTAAAACAATCAATAACAATTTGGATGGCTATAATATCGAATTCTTTGAGGATGATAAGGAAAGTATTTGGATGATGGCCAATGCTTATTATAAACTCGTCACAGATTTTGTCAGACGAACGGAGAAACCAAAAGCGACTGCACCGGTTAAAAGTTAAATTAAGGTGATGTGTGAATATGAAGCCTGCAGCAAATGAAATTAAAAGAGGCCAAGCCCTATCCTTTCGCGTCCCATCAGATACTCCGGACCATATTATCAAACAGCTGCAAAAATTAAAAGAAACAGAACGGCGAAATTTCTCCAGTAAAATTGCCGAGTTTGTGCTGCAGGGGGTGAACCATTCTTTTTCCAGGGAGAAAGAATCGATCACCATTCCGCTTCCTCAAAATTTAACAAAAGCCCAGCGGGACTGGCTCAAGCATGAACACTCAGAGGCATTGTTAGGAAGTATTGTCTATCAACTGATTTCCGACCCTGTCCGTTCCACCGCATTACTGGCAGCAATGAACAGCAACTCGGTCGATATCGATGAGGCGTTATATCTCCAGGAGGATGTATTTCCCGCGGAACTGGCTGTATCCCTCGATGAGGAAATAGGCAGCCGGCAAGAGCCAGCTGAGACACTTAAAATCAATGTTGATGCCGAAGACGATCTCGACGGGTTTGATTGGGAAAGCGTGAGGCAGAAAGAAGAGCCCGCAGTGGAAGAAAATCAGGAAGAAGAACTGGATATCGACGACCTGCTGGGCGGATTTTTGGCGAAGATGAATAAATAAAATTTCTAATTGGTATTTAGTATAAAGGGCCGCACCTTATAAAAAGGTGCGGCCCTTAAATGTTTATTTTCTAATACTAAATGTTTGGGATTCCTTTATTATTTTGCCCCCATCAAGATCAATCGTGATGCATGCTTTATATTTCCCATCGTCTAATGTTTTTGTTCCTAAATTGAAGATATATTGATTATCTGTTGAATCATAGCGGAATAAGTTACCTTCCGTTGCTGATGAGGTAGAAATGACCTGAGCAACTTCCTCACTACCTTCATTGGAAATTTTCACAAGACTTATGGTTGACTTTGCATCCTTCACATACTGGGCACCATCAGCGATTTGGAACTTCACCGGAACTGTACTATTCTTCTTGAAAGTGCTTGAGCCGTCGGCTTTAACAGGCTGAAGCACACCGCTGAAGTTGTAAACATGGAAGGAATATTTGAAAGTACTTTTGTTCCCGGCTTTGTCCGTTGCTGTTACCGTAATAGACTGTACTCCGGCTTTTGATGTATCCAACCTTTCTGAAAATTGCAGGTTAGGGTTTTTATCCAGGTTATCTTCAACTATTGGAATGACATCGACAGCTTGCCCAACTAAGAAACGCTGCCCTTCAATTAAACCTTCTAAACCGCTGATCATTGGTGCTGTATTGTCAACAGTATAGATAATAGACCCAGATGCTGCATTTCCAGCCTCATCCATTGCGGTGACTGTTAATGTATGCTCACCTTCTTCAGTCATTAATTCATCAGCTTGAACCTCGTTTAAATGTTTTTCTGTAATCAAGTAGTACTTATCAAAGCCAGATAAGGCTTCGGTCAGGGCTTTGGTTGTATAGTGTTTCCCGGGTGTTAAATGGAACTCTATAACTGGATTGGTATTATCGACTGTGTACGTAATCGACTTGGATGTGCTGTTTCCGGCTTTATCCGTAGCAGTGACGTTCAACGTATAGGTTCCTTCGGTTGTCAGAAACGGATCGGCAGTAACTTCTAAACCATCGTTATTATCGGTGGCATTGTAATACGTACCAGGTAGTTTAGCTGTTTGATAATACCCTTCTGGTGTCAAATTGAACGTAATGGTTGGATCTGTGTTATCAACAGTGTAGGAAATTGTCTTACTAGTTGTATTGCCTGCCTTATCGGTTGCTGTGACAGTAAACTTGTGAGTTCCTTCTTCAAAAATCAAGTCACTGGCACTATCCGTTTCAGGGTTGTTGTCAATTACTTGGTAAAATGCACCAGTCAATGCCTTAAGATAAGCAGCATTGTAAAAACCGCCGTCTGCCAGCTTTGTTTCATCGAATTCGATTTTTGGAGCAGTGTTATCGACATAATATTGAACAGACTTTTGTGTTTCGTTTCCGGCCTTATCCCTTGCTTTTACTTCAGCCGTATATGTGCCATCAACTGTTCCCAATGGAGAAGCTTCTACATCAGCAAGGTTGGTATCAGTTGCTGAATAGTATATTCCAAGTTCAGCCAAGGCAGCTAAATTGTAATACTTGCCTTTCTTTAAAGAAATGGTTACTTCCGGCTTTGTATCGTCGATGGTGTAACTTGCTGAAGCACTGTTAAAGTTCTTTGCTTTGTCAGATGCACTGACAGTTACCTCGTGAAGCTTCTCAGTAAAACCAATTTCACTTGCTTTAATTGTCTCGTTATCGAGATTCGTATCTTCCACTTGGTAGTAAGGGTCATAGTTTTTAAAGTTGGCAGAAGTATAGAAACCTTCGTCTGTAAAATAGAACGAAATTTTTGGAACAGTGTTATCAACAATGTAATGAATTGTTTTTTCCGCCTTATTACCGGCTTTGTCGACAGCTGTTATAACAGCAGTGTGTTCCCCTTCTGTAGTATCTATTTCGCTTGCTTGGACACTTTCGGGAACTAAATTGGTATCTTTCACATCATAATACGTTCCGAGTTCGTCAAGAGCATCGGCGTTATAATATCCACCGTCAATCAAAGTTGAAGTAATCGTTGGAGCGGTGTTGTCGACAGTATAGTTTATGGTGGCTGTTCCGACGTTACCCGCAGCGTCGGTAGCTTTTATAGTTACTGTACTATTGGTTTCTGTTTCTCTGTTATACCCAAGGACGTCAGTCGTGTATGGATTTTTTTCATCAACTGTAAACGTTGGGTTGTCTGGTAAAGTTGATGTTTTGTAAAATCCATTTTCTGCTGGTAGGGTAATCAAAACCACTGGATCAGTATCGTCAACTGTGTACGTAATGGTTTCGGTTGTGCTATTTCCGGCTGCATCCCAAGCGGTTACCTTTAAGGTATGGGTTCCTTCAGATTGATCATAGTCATCCGCCTCAACCTTAACAACTTTATTGTTATCATCAGCAGTGTAATATTCTAAAGGAAGATTGGCTGATTGATAATACTCCTTATTAATCGAAAAGTTAATTGTTGGTGGAGTGTTATCAATCGTGTAAGACAATGATTCTGTTTCTGTATTGCCCGCTTTATCTGTAGCGGTAATGGTAAAAGTGTAGGTGCCATTTTCTTGTTTAAATGGACTTACATTAATCCTGTCAATATTTTCATCTTTTACACTGTAATAATCTTTTAAGTTTTCTAGATAGCTAGCTTGATAGAATCCTTCATTTGCGAGTTTGGTATCGTGGATAGTAATCACTGGTTTGACTGTGTCTACATGATAAGTAACAGTTTTGGTCGTTCCGTTGCCAGCCTTATCAGTTGCTTTTACTGAAGCAATATAGTGGCCATCGGTTCTGCCAAAGCCGGCAGGTTCTACACTGAACAGATTTTTATCTGTTGCTGTATAAAAATCATGAACGCTGTCAATTTCACTTTGGTTATAGAATTTTCCCTCGGCTAAATGGAGCGTAACCTCTGGATTGGTATCATCAATTGTATAATGTGCCGTGGCGCTGTTAGCGTTTTTGGCTAAATCAGCAGCACTGACAGTCAATTGATTTTCCCTTTCTGCGAAACTTACTTCATTAGCTGTAATTGTACTTTCATCAAGATTCTCGTCTTTGACTTCGTAATAAGGGTCAAACTTTTTGAAGTTCTCAGTTGTATAAAAGCCGCCATCGTTAAAGTTAAAAGTGATTGTTGGAACGGTGTTATCGACAGTATATTCGATTGTTTCGACCGACTTATTACCAGCTTTGTCAATTGCGGTAATAGTTGCAGAATGTTTACCTTCAGTTAGGACTAATTCATCTGCACTAATGTCTTTTTGGTCGATATTTATATCAGAAACTTCGTAGTATTGGCCAAGCTTTTCAATAGTTTCTTTATTATAGAAGCCCCCATTGACTATTTTAGTAGTAATCACTGGTTCGGTGTTGTCTACGGTGTAGGTGACAGAAGTACTGCCTTCATTACCGGCAATATCGGCAGCTTTGACTGTGACAGTATGTTCAGCATCGTCATCTTTGTTGTAGCCGGTGATATTTGTTGTGTAGTTATTTGTTTCTTTAACTGTAAAGGTTGGTTCATCCGGTAAATCCGAAGACTTATAAAAACCTCCGTTAGCAGGTAAACTAATCGATACTTCTGGATTAGTGTTGTCGACCGTGTATTTAATCGTCGCTTCCGTGCTATTACCGGCAGCATCCATGGCTGTTACAGTTAATTCATGTGTACCTTCAGATTTGTCATATGCAGAAGCCACAACGCTTACTACTTCGTTATTATCAGTAGTAGAGTAATAGTTTTCTGGTAGATTTTTAGAATTATAGAAACCCTTTGTTGTTAAATTAAACGAAATCGTTGGGGCTGAGTTATCGACCGTGTACGTTATGGTCTCTGTCTTTATATTTCCAGCTTTATCTCTAGCGGTTATTGTTAAAGTGTGTTCACCTTCTGTTAAATCAAATGGAGTAACATGATCTATATCTGTGTTTGCATCCGCAACGGTATAAAAATTGGTAAGGCCATTTAAATAGCTAGATTTGTAGAATCCGCCATTTGCAATTTTTTCAGAATCAATTGTGATAACAGGATCTATAGTATCAACATAATACTCAACTTCTTTTTCCGTAGCATTTCCAGCCATATCAACCGCTCTTACGGAAGCATTATAGTGGCCATCCGTTGTACCAAAGCCGGCGGGTTTTACCGCTGATATATTCTCGTCGGTTGCGGAGTAAAAATCCCCAACTGCGCTTAAGGCGGAAGCATTATAATATTTACCATTCTCTAAGTTAATGGTGACCTTTGGAGCGGTATCATCGATTGTGTAACTTGCTGTTGCGCTTGCGTGATTTTTTGCCTTATCAGAAGCACTAACCGTTACCGAGTGCGACCCTTCTGTAAAGACTGGTGTGGATGCGTTAATTGTGGAATTGTCTAAGTTGTCATCCTTTACATCATAGTAAGGGTCAAATGTTTTGAATGTTTTTGAAGTATAAAAGCCTTCATCATTAAATTTAAACGAAATCGTTGGTGCATCATTATCGATAACATAGTTAATCACTTTTTCGGAATAATTTCCGGCTTTATCTGTAGCTGTAATTTTTACTGTATGCGCTCCCGCAGTCAGATCAAGATCTGGAGCGGAGGATGATTGCGGGTTCATTTCTGTAATCGTGTAATAATTCTTTACATTATCCTTTAAAGAGTCAGCATTATAGACACCGTGATTAACTAATGTGGTAGCAATCTCAGGTGGTGTGTTATCAATATAATAAGTGACAGATGCTTGTCCAACATTTTTATATTTATCAGTGGCAGTAACGGTAACGGTGTGCATGCCGTCAGTTGTTTTATCCCATCCGGTTATGGTTGTTGTATAAGGACTCTGATCAACAACGGTAAATTCTGGATTGGCTGGTAACTGGCTGGATTGATAATATTTACCTTCGATTGGGTTGGTAATGTTGACAACAGGTTTAACGGTTTCTCCTAATACATTTACAGTTAACATATCAACAGTTTCATTTACAAGTGTATTTCCTGTGCCTGGTTTATTATCATCAATTTTTATTTGAATTGGTACTTTGTATGGTCCAGGTGGCACATTTGCTCCGACAAAAATTTGAGCACCCTCCACAATGGTAGAAAGAGTTTCCCCTGAATATGGAATATCCTTTGTCTCCTTCGGTTGAGCGGGATTTTCCGGGTAGCCTATATAGTATTTGGTGTCAACATGTATGGTCCCAGAAGTGTTTTTTTGATTTCCACCGGTATAAGCTAACTTTATTTTAAAATCCACTGTCCCTCCTGGCAGAACATTTATCGTCTTGTCAGGAGCGGCTTGAAACTCAGGTGATGAATCAACTAATTCAACTGCTGCAATTGCAGAAATTGTCGGGACCAATCCCGAAATCAAAAGTGCTAACAATATGACAAACGTCTTCTGTAATTTCTTCAACATTCTTTCTCCCCCTAGAAAAATAGAAATAATGACTAAGAGGGCCGGTTACACTACTAGCTCCATATAACCAAAGTGTCCAGTGATAAGGTTATACTTCAACGCTTCCCTTTATATAGAACAACATATCCACTCCAATTATCGACCCCCATATCTAGTAAAAAATCAAACGAATTAGGTAGTGCAAAAGTCATAAAAATAGTCCTATGCATTCTCATGTTATCCCGACATGAATGTTTAAGAAAGAGATTTCGTTCGACAAAAAACTGCGAAAAAAACAATATAAAGAACGAAAAAAATAATAGATGTGCCGTTTGCTAGCGGTGGTAAAAAACCACAATAAAACAAGCCATGATTCCATATCATGGCTTGTTTACTAAATCGAGTTTAATGCTTATGATTCGGCAATTTTTTGCCAGGGTGGTTGTCTCCCTGATGTTCCCGATTTTTCCTGTCCTTTTCTTGGTTTTCCTTCAGTTTTTCTACATATTCGTGGGTGCTTTTGTTGTCCATTTCGCAAAACCTCCTTGATAAGTGAAACCAATGTTAATGTAACCTGTGGGTTTAGAAAACATGCAGAAATAAAAAAATCTCCATAGAAGGAGATTTTTTAATAAATTCAACTTTAAGAATTGTCCAGCTCTAGCGCCCTAGCGCTTTTCAAATTTATATAACGCCTTGTGCGATCATGGCGTTAGCTACTTTTGTGAATCCGGCGATGTTGGCACCGACTACCAGGTTGCCAGGGAAGCCGTATTCTTCAGAAGCTTTTACGCTGTTTTGGTAAATATTAATCATGATTTGGTGGAGTTTGGCGTCCACTTCCTCAAATGTCCAAGACAAGCGTTGGCTGTTTTGAGCCATTTCTAGAGCTGAAACAGCTACACCGCCGGCATTTGCCGCTTTACCAGGGCCAAACAACACTTCGCTGTTAAGGAAAATATCGACAGCTGCTAAGGTTGAAGGCATGTTGGCACCTTCGCCAACCGCTTTTACGCCGTTGGATACAAGAATCTTTGCTGACGTTTCATCAATTTCATTTTGGGTTGCACAAGGTAAGGCGATGTCACACGGAATCGACCAAATCCCTGAGCATCCTTCGAAATATTGGGCTTGCGGGTGGTAATTAACATACTCGCTGATTCTTTTCCGCTCAACTTCTTTAATTTGTTTAACGGTCTCTAAATTAATGCCGTTATCATCATAGATATACCCGTTGGAATCACTGCAGGCCACAACCTTGGCGCCGAACTGGGTTGCTTTTTCCATCGCATAAATAGACACATTACCTGAACCGGATACAACGACCGTACTGCCGCAGAAGCTCAGTCCTTGGTCCTTTAACATTTCCTCAACAAAGTAAACTGTACCGTAACCGGTTGCCTCGGTGCGGGCTAAGCTGCCGCCGTAGCCTAGTCCTTTACCTGTTAATACCCCTGCTTCGAATCCGCCGCGGATTTTTTTATACTGGCCAAACATGAAGCCGATTTCTCTGGCACCAACACCGATATCCCCTGCCGGCACATCGACATCTGGACCAATATGACGGTAAAGCTCTGTCATAAAACTTTGGCAGAAGCGCATGATTTCGTTGTCTGATTTTCCCTTTGGATCGAAATCGGAGCCGCCTTTTCCGCCGCCAATTGGCTGACCAGTTAAAGAGTTTTTAAAAATCTGCTCAAATCCTAAAAATTTGATAATGCTGGCATTTACCGACGGATGGAAGCGCAAGCCGCCTTTATAAGGTCCGATGGCGCTGTTGAATTGCACGCGGAAGCCGCGGTTTACCTGCACCTTACCGGAATCATCCACCCAGGGAACACGGAAGGTGATAACTCTTTCTGGTTCAACGATTCTTTCAAGGATCCCCTGCTCGATATATGATGGGTGTTTCGCGAAAACGGGCACAAGTGAATCAAAAATTTCCTTCACTGCTTGATGAAATTCACTTTCAAACGCATTGCGGTTTTTCACCGTCTCGAACACAGTATTTACATAATCCCTTGCTGCCTTTGATCCTGATTGTTTTACATCTTCAATTGTTTGCATGGAATTCACTCCTTTTGAAAAATAAGCTAAATGAACAGTATATATAGACTGAATATTTCTTCACCTTAGTATTGTTTTATTTTATAATTGATAAATAATCTAAGCAATACGAAAAATAGATAAGATTGATGCCGGAAATAGATGAATAAAAAACGAGGTGGAAATGGGTGGAGTTAAGACAGATTCATTATTTTATTGAGGTTGCAAAAAGGGAGCATGTAACGGAGGCTGCCCATGCCCTGCATGTGGCCCAATCGGCAGTGAGCAGGCAGATTGTTAATTTGGAGGCGGAATTAGGGGTTGATTTGTTTATCCGCGAAGGCCGGAATGTCAAATTGACACCAATCGGCAGTTTGTTTTTAGAACAGATGCAGCAGGCGATGAAGCTGATTGATAATGCGAAACGGGAGGTGGAGGAATTTTTAGATCCTGAGAAGGGAACGATTCGGATTGGCTTCCCCAGCAGCCTGGCGGCATACACCTTGCCGACGGCCGTTTCAGCCTTCCGTGAGCGCTATCCTCATGTGAAATTTCAGCTCAATCAAGGTTCCTACCAATCCTTAATTGATGGTGTGATAAAGGGAGAATTTAACCTTGCCCTCCTTGGTCCGGTGCCGAAAAAGGAGAAGAAAATCCGTGGAAGAACATTATTTACTGAAAAAATCGTTGCCTTATTGCCTGCCACCCATCCCCTTGCTAAAAAGCGGGTAATAACATTAGCTGAATTACGGGAAGATTCCTTTGTTCTTTTTCCAAAAGGCTTCATCTTAAGGGAAATTATTGTCGATGCCTGCAGCCAGCTTGGCTTTGAACCGCAGGTGTCGTTTGAGGGGGAGGACATTGATGCCATTAAAGGCTTGGTGTCTGCAGGTCTTGGCGTGACGCTTATTCCGGAAATTACCTTAATAGACAGCCTGCCGCGGTCGACGGTAAAAATTCCGATTACAGAACCGGAAGTAACGAGGACAGTCGGTGTGATCATCCCAAATGAGCGCGAGCTGCTGCCGACGGAGAAGCTGTTTTTCGAGTTCCTCGGGGAATTTTTCAGTATTCTCGACCGTTATCAGTTTGAAGAAAGCTGGTGAGGGCTGGTTCCTTTCGTTTGACGGTAGGACCAGCTGTAGGAAAACAAGATGACGAGAGTGTAAATTAATAGGATATAAACATCCCCATCATACATAAGTATTAATGAAGAGGATGCAATCAGGGCGAACCAATTGATTGCACACCTGTTTGGTCAAATGATGGGGGCCTGCCCTCGTAATAGGGAGGATTCGCGATGTTATCGACGATTCTGATCATTCTATTGATTGTCTTTATTGGTGGACCGCTTTGCTTTTTTCTCTGGCTGCGGAATTTAGCCAAAAAGCCGCAGCATTCCATTATTCGAGCCTATCCCTATTTTGGCTGGATTCGCTATGTTCTAGAAATGATGGGCCCGAAACTCAGACAATACTGGTTTGACGATGATAATGGGGCAAGGCCATTTTCACGGTCCGATTATTTAGGGATTGTTTTTTCAGCAAAATACCGCACTGATTTGATTAGCTTTGGTTCTAAGCGGGACTTTGAGCAGCCGGGCTATTATATTGCAAATAGCTTGTTTCCTCTTTTGGCAGAGGAATTGAAGGTCGAAAATCAAGAGAAGGTCCATGCAGCAAAGTATCGAATAGATCACGAAGGCCTGTTTACCCGAAGGGAACAGCTTGTCGAGGACCAGATTTCCCGGTGGTTATTTCCCGAGGAAGACAGTATTGTCGTCGGCCCGGAAAGAAAGGAACCGTGGAGGCTCAAGGGACCTTTTGGGGCTTCGGCAACCTCCTATGGCTCGGTAGGTGAAAACTTTATTCTCGCCACCGGAAGTGGCTGTCAAATGGCTGGCGGCTCCTGGCTAAATACAGGAGAAGGCGGCATTGCACCGGAACATTTACATAGCGGGGCAGATGTAGTGGCGCAAATCGGACCCGGTCTTTTTGGCTTTCGTGACCATGAAGGGAATTTTTCACTTGAGGAATTTAGGCAAAAAGCGGGGCAGCCTGCCATCAAGGCGTTTGAGCTTAAGTTCGGGCAAGGGGCAAAAATTCAAGGCGGACATCTTGAAGGTGCGAAGGTCACGGCAAAGGTCGCGAGCATTCGCAAGGTAAAAGAGGGTCAAACGATTATTTCGCCTAATCGATTTTCCTTTTTGCGAAATGCCGATGACACGTTAATGTTTATCAAGCGGCTGCAGGATGTGGGCGGTAAACCGGTTGGCATCAAAATCGTTGTCGGCGGTCAAAGCCAATTGGATGACCTTTTCACGGCAATCAGAAGGCTCCAAATCTATCCCGACTTTATTACGGTTGATGGCTCTGAGGGCGGCTCGGGCGCAACCTATAAGGCCATGGCAGATACGATGGGGCTTCCTCTATATCCTGCGTTAATTGCCGCTGTGGATAAGGCTCATGAGTACGGGGTTCGCAGCAAGATCCGGATCTTTGCCTCGGGGAAATTAATTTCAGCAGATAAAATTGCGATTGCCCTCGCCCTCGGCGCTGATGCGGTCAACTCCGCACGAGGCTTTATGATTGCGGGCGGCTGCATCATGGCATTGCAGTGCCATACAGGCAAATGCCCGGCGGGAGTGACGACCACTGATCCAAAACATCAAGAGGCGCTCGTGCCTGAGGAAAAGAAATGGCGGGTTATGAATTACATCATTAATGTCCGGCAAGGGCTTTTTGCTCTGGCGGCTGCTTGCGGGCTGGATTCTCCCCGTAAATTTACCCGCGACCATATTGTTTTTAAAACGGCAGATGGCCAGGTGAAAAGGCTCTCGGAACTATTTCCCCTGCCTGATTCGACCGTGGAGTCCCAGTGGCATAAATCGGAAGAGCGTGACTAACTTGCGAGAATGGTTAATTAGCATTATATTCATAGGGAAAACTATATGAAATTAGTAAGATAGGAATAGGTGGTGAGGTTTTACGAAGCTGCCAACAAATATTGTCCTTGCCGACGGCATATTAAATGAAGCGTGTCTTGTAAAAAGGGAAATCCTCTATAAGGGGATGAACGGCAGGCTGATTGAACGATTCTATTTGTCCCCCACTGCAAGTTTTATTTTTAAACCGTTAACAAATAATCGCCAATTAGGTAAAGAGGTGTGGGTCCATGAACACATCCTATCCTCCTTCCCAGCTATTTTTCCAAAAATAATCTCCTATTCGCTAAGTGATGTTCCTGAACTTAATTGGATGATTCTTGAGGATCTTGGCCCATTGATGCATGATTTTCATGTGGATAGTGTAATAGGTGTGGTGAAATGGATGGCCTGGTGGCATTCCCTGCCGATTGAAAAATGGGGCAATGTTCCGAGCGCTGGCCTGAAACCGCCCTTTCCAGACGTTGCGGCCGATATTTGTGTTAGGAAGAAGGAGATCCTGCAATTATTGCCAATGCTTGGGCTTGAACAAGATGGGATCGATGAGCTCTATGCCCTGCTTGATCAAGCGGTTTTGACGGAGAAGCTGGTGTTATCTCACGGTGACTTACATGCTGGGAATTTTGCAATCGCGAAGGATAAGCTAATGATTTTGGACTGGGAGCATGCCCATTTAAATACACCCTACTGGGATTTGTACCATTTGATTGATATGTCACACCCCCTTTTTCCGAAAAAAATAACTGCCCCATTTCGCGAGCGGATTTTGTCCGTGTATCTTGATGAGGTAGAATATGAGGTTGATAGGGATGTGTTCGTTAAAGAGTATTATTTATTCGCAGTAGTGTTTTCGATGTGGATGCTCCTGCTGATTCAAAAGGATTTACAGGGAAATGGCGGAAAATGGTCTAGTGATCAGCTGCGAGTACAGTTGGAGGAGACGGCCGCGAGTCTTAAGCAGTGTGTGGCGTCACTATTTGGAAAAAGCTAACCCCTGTCGTTTGGAACTGGGGTTAGCTTTTTTTATGCCTTTTGTTCGGTTAACTTGATAATTTCAATAATTGTATTTGTTGCTTTAATCATATTATCAACGGAAATAAATTCAAATTTACCGTGGAAGTTCTCGCCGCCGGTAAAAATATTCGGTGTGGGCAGTCCCATGTATGAAAGCTGAGAGCCGTCGGTGCCGCCGCGGATGGGCTTGGTAATTGGCTCGATGTCCAGGCTTACCATTGCTTCGTGGGCAATGTCGACAATTTCCTTCACCGGCTCGATTTTTTCCTTCATGTTGTAATATTGGTCATTTAGATCAAGCAGGATGTTGTCATCGCCATATTTTTCTTTGAGGCCGTTCACGATGGCCTCGAGGTTGGCCTTGCGGGCATTGAATTTCTCCCTGTCATGGTCCCTGATGATATAGTTTAGATTTGTTTGTTCGACATCACCAGTGAAGGAAAGCAAATGATAGAAGCCTTCATATCCTTCGGTGTGCTCCGGTACCTCTTGTGCTGGCAGTTTGCTATGTAATCCCATTGCAATCGTCATAGAATTGACCATTTTGTCTTTTGCAGAGCCTGGGTGAATATTGTTGCCTTTAATGGTAATTTTGGCTCCTGCTGCGTTAAAGCTTTCGTATTCCAGTTCCCCTAGCGGACCTCCGTCAACGGTATAGGCATAGCTGGCGTTGAAGGCTGCAACGTCGAACTTATGTGGCCCGCGTCCAATTTCCTCATCCGGCGTGAACACAACGCGGACCTTACCGTGCTGAATTTCCGGATGTTGGATCAGGTAGGCCATCGCGGTCATGATTTCAGTGACACCGGCCTTGTTGTCGGCGCCAAGCAGCGTCGTGCCGTCAGTTGTGATTAACGTATGTCCTTTGTAGTCGGGCAGACTTGGAAAGTCTTTTGGCGACAGAATAACCTTCAGTGCTTCGTTAAGGACAACTTCACCGCCATCATAGTTTTCGACAAGTTGCGGGTTGACGTTTTTGCCGGTGAAATCGGTGGCGGTGTCAACGTGGGCAAGGAAGCCGATGGTGGGTACGGATTTGTTGGTGTTGGACGAGAGTGTCGCCATCAAATACCCATTGTCATCCAGTGTAACTTCCTCCATGCCAATTTGCTTTAATTCTGTTTCCAGTATGCGCAGCAGCGTCCACTGTCCTTCAGTCGATGGACAAGTCTCGCTGCTTTCATCCGACTGCGTATCCACTCTCACATAGGAAGTAAATCTTTCAATGAGCTCATTTTTCAATTCACTGCACTCCCCTTTTTGTTTTACTTACATAAATATCATATCACTATGAGAGAGCGGTTACACGTTTTTCAAAAGTGATTGATGTTAATCAGCGGATAACGAACGCCAATTAGCGGATAAGGGAATTCAATCAGCGGATAACGATCTTCAATTGGCGGATAACGCGTTTCAATCAGCGAAAGGCAATACAATTAGCGGATAACGTACGCCAATCAGCGGATAAGGGAATTTAATTAGCGGATAACAATCTTCAATTGGCGGATAACGCGTTTCAATCAGCGAAAAGCAAAACAATCAGCGGATAACGCACGCCAATCATCGAAAACTAAGAAGCAATTACCTATTTAAGATAAAACCCTTATTTTGATTGAGAATGACTTTAGCTAAATCCATTTTATATTCCCTGT
Source organism: Neobacillus sp. 19 (assembly GCF_049463095.1). Taxonomy (NCBI): domain Bacteria; kingdom Bacillati; phylum Bacillota; class Bacilli; order Caryophanales; family Bacillaceae; genus Neobacillus; species Neobacillus sp. 19. Next base: position 103,426 of record NZ_JBMPZU010000010.1, read on the forward strand.
AGCGGTATTCACCTTCCTCTATCAAATTCAGACTTTGCATAATTCGTTTAGCGGTATGAATATCATCCACCTGTAAAAACCACCGGCACTCTCGATTTGTAATCGTCCGCTTAAAGATCAAAAACCATTCCAGCAAAGCTTGCTGATGTGCGAGGTGATCGGTCGCCTTGCAATATTGGCATTGCCAGGTGCGTGGGAGCTTGATCATTCCGAAGCAGCCGCATGTTTTACACTGCACCCCAGGTTGAAAATCCCCAAATGGTATCTTATATGTCTCACAAATCGGGTTCGGGATAAAAGACTGGTGGCTGTTGAGAAGTTCAGCAGAAAGCCAGTTGAAAGTTTCATCATCCAACTTTTTCTCTGTACGGGGGATACCTTTAATAAAAGAGGGAATCAAGTAAGGGTATAACAGTGTTGTCTTAAGAGGAGGAACGGCGACAATTTGCTTCGGATAAGCAAGGACAACTGCTCCGTAAATGGGAATCCGAATGTTACGGCTCTGTAACCAAACTTCCAAGCATTCGTCATTTCGTTCTAACTGGACGATGGGGCTTTCAAAGCCATCTTTATGTCCGTCCTCCCGCGTGCGGATTAACTGATGAGGATTTTCTTTAAACTCTAGGACGCCGCCAATATTTTTAACCTCTAATATAACAACATACCAGGGCGTCAACACATTAGTGTCCATTTGGAACTTTTCGTCCGATGAGGGGGACACATCGTGGAGAATGTGGTTGTCAAACAGTAATGTTTTATTTCTGAGGACTTCTGCGACCCTTTCTTCACCACCAATTCCAGCCTCTATTTTCGCTTGCTTGGCTGCGAGTACCGGCAGAATTGGGTGTCCGCTTGATAACCGCGGCCCTGCCGCTTGTAAACCGGCTAACTTCAATGAGTAATCTCTGTTTTTCAACGTATTAATGTTCTTCCACCTCCATAAAATATAACCTTCTTCCTGCATCGTAGCACACTCCAAGCCTCACGACTACACTGTTCAAATTATTGTAAAAAATATAGATTGACCACTATTGACCGATGGGGTCAACGGGAATATAATAACGCCATAAACATTGACCGTGGTGGTCAAAATCAAGAGGGAGGGCTGTCTCGGTGTTCGCAAAGTTTCTCAACTTAGATAAGGAAAAACAAGATCGAATCATCAATGCCGCAATCAAGGAATTTGCCCAGAAGGGATATGATCAGGCATCGACAAATGAAATGGTGAAAGAGGCGGGGATTTCAAAGGGATTGCTGTTTCATTATTTTGGAAATAAGAAGCAGATGTTTCTTTTCCTGTTTGACTATTGTTATGAACTCATTGCTGAAGAGTTTTATCGAAAAATCAACCTAACTGAAAGAGATTTCTTCGCGAGAATACGGCAGGCGGTCATCATCAAAATGGAACTGCTGACGACCCATCCGGATCTCTTTAGATTTATTGAAGGGGCATATTTAGAAGATTCAGCCGCAGTGAAAATAGAAGTAGACAAAAAGATAAAGGAACTAAATGATATCAATATTGGAAAAGTCTATGAGGGCATTGATTTTTCAAAATTCCGTGATGATATAGATGTCAAAAAGGCCATAAAGATCATTACATGGACCTTTGAAAAAATGAGTGAAGAGGAGTTTTCTAAGGCAAAACGATCGCCGGAACACCATATTGATTATCAAAAAGTATTTGAAGAGGCAGAAGACTACTTTGAAATTTTAACAAAAGCTTTTTATAAATAAGGGGGTTCGCCGCGATGAATGTGATTGAAATTAAAAACCTTACAAAAACGTACGGCAAGGCAAGAGGAATCACCGATATCAGCTTTAATGTCGAGGAAGGGGAGATTTTTGGCTTCATTGGACCAAACGGCGCCGGTAAATCAACAACCATCCGGACACTGTTGTCACTAATCTATCCTACCAGCGGCAGTGCCACGATTTTTGGAAAGGATTGCATTCAGTTTGCCCCGGAAATAAAGAAGGAAATAGGCTACCTGCCATCGGAAGTTTTTTATTATGACAATATGAAGGTAAAGGACCTATTAAAATACTCAGCTAGTTTTTATAAAAAGGATTGCAGTAAAAGAATCAAAGAATTAGCAGAAATTATGGACCTCGACCTCAATAAAAAAATCGATGACCTTTCACTGGGAAATAAAAAGAAGGTCGGGATTGTTCAGGGGCTGCTTCATGAGCCGAAACTCATCATCCTCGATGAACCGACGAGCGGGCTTGATCCGCTGATGCAGCAAAAATTCTTTGAATTACTAGAGCAGGAGAATCAGAAAGGGGCGACCATTCTCTTTTCGTCGCATATTCTCAGTGAGGTGCAAAGACTGTGCAACCGCGTGGCCATCATTAAAGAAGGCAAGATTGTGACTGTTGAAAAGATTAGTACGTTGCAAGAAAACAACTATAAAAAGTTTAAAATCGAAACGAAATCACCGCTTGCCCCGGGCTACTTCGATCACAGCGGCGTCAACAATCTAACCGTGAACGGCAATACGACCAGCTTTATTTTTAAAGGAAATATAAATGATGTGATGAAACGTATCGCGGAGATTGAAATCGCCAATCTGTGGATTGAAGAGCCGGACCTTGAGGAGATCTTTATGCATTATTATGAAAAGGAGCCTGGGAAACGATGAATATCTTTATTCATGAATTGAAGGCATATCGGAAATCGACGATTGTTTGGTCCCTCTCCTTAATCATGCTGATCATTCTTTTTATGTCGTTCTATGTTTCTTTTTCAAAGGATGCAGCGGAGTTTACTAAAATACTTACTAGCTATCCGGAGGCAATTAGGCAAGCATTCGGAATCAATCTTGATCAATTCTTTTCGATTCTTGGCTTCTACTGCTATCCGCTTTCGATCATTACTCTTTGCGGGGCCATTCAAGCGATGAATCTGGGTACAGGAATCGTCAGTAAAGAGGTGCGGGAAAAAACAGCGGATTTTCTGTTAACGAAGCCAGTTACGCGCACGCAAATCTTAACGGCAAAGCTGTTGGCAGCCCTCGTCTCCATTGTCATCACGTTTATTGTTTATTTTGCGGCGGCAGGAATAACCGCTTCCGTGGTCAAGACAGAGGACTTTAGCATGGAAATCTTCTTCTTATTATCGCTGACGCTGCTGTTGGTGCAGGTGATGTTTCTGGCAATAGGAATCATCATTTCAGTCATTGTTCCCCGGATTAAATCGGTGTTAACCGTGTCGCTTGCAACCGTCTTTGGTTTTTACTTTTTGGGCATGCTGAGTAGCACATCTGGTGAGGAAGCGAAGAGATATCTATCACCATTTAAATATTTTGATACCGCCTATATTATGAAACACTCAGGCTTTGAAACACCGTTTTTGCTAGCAGGAGCGGTAATTGTCTGTGGTGCCATTCTCGCCAGTTATTTCGTCTATACCAAGAAGGATATTCATGCGGTTTAAGCTAAGGGGGTTTAGACATGAACGTTTTTTTAAAAGAATTGAAGTCACACCGTAAATCACTTATCTTTTGGTGCATTGGCGTCTTTCTTATGGTGGCATCGGGAATGGGGAAATATGAAGCATATAGGTCTTCGGGTCAATCGATGAAGGATCTGCTCGCAGATATGCCCAAGTCATTAGCGGCAGTACTGGGTTTTAATGATCTGGATGTATCGACGGCGAGCGGCTATTTTGGATTATTGTTTCTTTATTTACTGCTCATGGCCACGATTCATGCAACGATGCTTGGGGCCACCATCATTGCGAAAGAAGAGCGGGACAAAACGTCGGAGTTTTTATTCGTTAAGCCTGTGTCACGGAATCAAATTATTAGCGCCAAACTAGCGGCTGCGTTTGTAAACATTGTCATTTTTAATCTGGTAACCTTTGCCTTGTCCGTCATTTTAATGGGGAAATACTCAGGTGGCGAGGAGGTAACTAGCGATGTCGCCATTACGATGGCGGGAATGTTCATTTTACAGGTATTGTTTATGGTTATCGGCAGTGCCCTTGCTGCCGTAAAAAGGAAACCAAAAAAAGCGGCTTCACAAGCAACGGCGATCCTTTTGCTCACGTACGTGCTTTCTGTTGCGATTGATTTAAATGAGAATATAGAAGGATTGAAGTATGTAACCCCGTTTAAATATTTTGAAGCAAAAAATGTCATGTATGGCGGCGGTCTTGATGGTGTTTTTGTGGGTATTTCAGTTGTATTCATTGCAGCTCTGACCTATGTAACGTACGCTTCTTATCAAAAAAGAGATTTAAACGTGTAAAAAAGACCGGGCAGCTGCTCGGTCTATTATTTTTCCCTGGACATTTTGATAAGTGTAAGAATATCGCTTGATAACGAGGAATAGTTTGGCGCATCTGATTTGATATTGGATTTAATTCCGTCAATAAGCGGCAATGCCTTTGGGTTTGTGATCGTTAAAATTTGAACTTGGCCGTTAAAAGCTTTGTTCATCAATTCTTTTGCGTGGTCCAAATTATCATCCGTATTCAATTTGGAAGGGTCTACCCCTTTTTGCTCCCCTTTGCCTGAGAGTCCGGCTGTATTGGATAACACTTTGTTTTGCATCTCATCGTAACGGGTGGAGGTCGTTTCCGGCTGCGCTCTTGCTAAGATAATGGTGTCATCCAGAACAAATACTTTGATCCCCGGAATCCCTTCTCCAGAAAGTCGTGATTCCAGATGGGAGGAAATTCCTCCATCATGGAGGCTTGAGCTGCCAATCATGCTGTAGACATTCGTTCCCACGCCATTTGTGGTTTGATTCTTTGCATTTGTTGTTTGTTTCTTCGCACGATCAACACTTGGAATGACGTCTGGTGAGCTTGTTTTTGTACCATGTACTTGGCCATTTCCCTTCGTATTGAGCGACTTTTCATGTAAGTTTTCTGCCGCCCCCACCCTATTTTCCCCTTGCTGCGCTGAACATGCAGAAAGAATAAGTAATACCGTTACTAGCGGTGCACCATAGATTTTCCATTTTATTTTCATATTTTTTCCTCCTTTTCTCTGTAAGTGTCTCCTTTTTATTTTATAAGTATGAGTGGTTTATTTTGGGAACATAATAAGGCGAAGTAATTTTTCAATTATGGTTGAAAACATCTGGAGGTGCACACAGTGGTTGAAGAGAACAAAGAAAATCCAGAAAAAGAGAAGTTATCACGAAGGAAATTTATTCGTAACACCAGCTATACAGTGGGAGGCCTCGCAATCGGCGGGGTGTTGGGAAGCATTATCCCCTTAGGGAGTGCAAAGAAGAAAAAAGAAGAGAAGGCTGCTAATTTTAATCAAGCCCTTATGTATTTTACACCTGAACAATTTCGTGTTGTCGAAGCTGCATCAGAACGAATTTTCCCAAAGGACGATCATGGCCCAGGGGCAAAAGAATTGGGTGTCGCCTTTTTTATTGACCATCAATTAGCTGGGAACTGGGGGACGAATGCCCGTGATTATATGCAGCCGCCCTTTTTTCAAGGAGAAAAAACACAGGGCTTCCAAGGCAGGCTCACTCGGCGGGATATTTTTGATATCGGCATCCGTGAACTTCAGAACCATAGTAAGGCCGTCTATAAGAAGGATTTCACTGAACTAAAAGGGAAGGAAAAGGATGCTGTTCTGACAGACTTTGAAGGGGATAAGGTAAACATCACGACGATTTCCCCAAGCGGGTTTTTCCAAATGTTGCGGAGTGTCACGATAGAAGGTGCATACAGTGACCCGCTCTACGGCGGAAATAAAAATATGGATGGCTGGAAGATGAAAAACTATCCGGGCAGCCAAATGGCCTATGCGGATATTATTGATAAGAAATTTAAGAAGGTTAAGCCGCAAAGTCTGCAAAATCATATGAATCATTAATTTTCTATTTTTAATAAGAAGGTGAAAGTATGGCGAGAAAGTTGCCTAAAGTTGATGTGGTCATTGTAGGTGTTGGCTGGGCTGGCGGAATTATTGCCTCAGAGCTGACGAAACAGGGTCTAAAAGTAGTGGGCTTGGAGAGAGGAAAAGAAAGAAAGACAGAAGATTACTTTATGGTCCATGATGAACTGCGCTATGCCCTGCGTTACGAGATGATGCAGGACCTTTCGAAGGATACGATAACGTTTAGAGGAAATGAAAAAATCCGTGCCTTGCCGATGCGGTCATATGGCTCATTCCTGCTCGGTGATGGATTAGGCGGCTCCGGTGTCCACTGGAATGGGCAGACATTCCGCTTTTTGCCGTACGATTTTGAAATCTATAGCAAAACAGTTGAGAAATATGGGAAAGATAAGATTCCAGCCGACATGGCCCTGCAGGATTGGGGGATCACCTATGATCAGTTGGAGCCCTATTTTGATAAATTTGAAAAAACAGCTGGGATTTCAGGGGAAGAGAATCCGCTTGGTGGAAAACGCTCGAGTAAGTACCCAACACCGCCGATGAAAAAGTCACCTCCGCTGGAGATGTTTGAAAAGGCAACGAAAAAACTGAAGCTCCATCCGTATATGCTGCCGTCTGCCAATTTGTCAGAATCGTATACGAATCCGGACGGAATCAAACGGGCTGCCTGCCAATATTGCGGTTACTGCGAGCGCTTTGGCTGCGAGTATGGAGCGAAGGCTGACCCTGTCGTTACGGTTATTCCTGTTGCCAATAAAACAGGTAATTTTGAAATTAGAACTCATTCGAATGTACGAAGGGTTTTAAAGACTGGAAACCAAGTAACCGGTGTGATGTATACCGATGTCACGACTGGTGAAGAGATTGAGCAGCCTGCAGATATTGTTGTATTAACAAGCTATGTATTCAATAATACCCGCCTGCTGTTGACATCAGGTGTAGGGAAACCGTACGACCCTGAAACGGGAACAGGGGTAATTGGGAAAAATTATGCCTATCAGGTCATCAAAGGAGCCGCAACAGGATTTTTCAATGATAAAGAATTTAATACGTTTGCTGGTGCCGGGGCACTTGGAATGGTGATTGATGACTACAATGGCGATAACTTTGACCATACCAACCTTAATTTCATTCATGGCGGAATGATTTCGCTTACCCAAACAGGACTGCGGCCAATTCAAAATAACGCGGTTCCTGGAGGAACACCAACTTGGGGGAAGGACTTCAAGGAGAAGTCCATCAAATATGCCAACCGCTATTTATCTGTCGCTTCCCAAGGGTCTTCCATGCCATTTAAACGGCATTTCCTGGACCTTGATCCAACATACAAAGATGCATATGGCGACCCGCTAATGCGCATTACCTTTGACTTTGAAGAACAAGACCGCCAGCTGGCTAAGTTTCTTGCAGATAAATGTGCCGGCATCTTAAAGGAAATGGGTGCAGACCACATCGATTCACTAAAAGAGCTTGGACCATATGAAATTACAAGCTATCAATCGACCCATAATACCGGCGGCGTTATCATGGGTGCTGATCCAGCTACATCTGCAGTTAATAATTATTTGCAAATGTGGGATCATGATAACTTGTTTGTCATCGGAGCATCGGCATTTCCGCATAACTCCGGCTATAATCCGACAGATACAGTTGGAGCTTTAGCCTACCGTGCGGCCGAGGGGATTTTGAAATACCATGAAAAAGGCGGTCAAGTTGTGTAAGCGTTACGTTTAAATTGGATTTAACCATTATAAAAGTGTTAATATGGAAAAATAAACCGAAGTGGAGGAGAAACAAATGACAACACAAAATGAAAACAATGCATTGCCGCCAAAAACTTGCTCGGTAGAGAGATTAGTAACGATGGAAGAGGATGTAAAGAAAGTCCTTGCCGGAGAAAAAACAGCTACGCGCCGAAATGGAAGATATGCTGACCCTGGCGAAATCATGACACTTGAAGGCCGCCAGTTCGTAGTGGAAAAGGTATATTCTCAAAGCTTGGGTGAGCTGACAGATGAGGATGCACGCCGCGAGGGCTTCGAAACGGTGGAAGATTATAAGCAATCAATTCTGAGCATCCATCCGGGCATGCCTTGGCTACCGCAAATGCGTGTCTGGGTTCACGAATTCCGCCCAGTCCAAGACTAATAAATAGTATTGTTAATGGTCCATTACTTGTGATGGGCCATTTTTTTTATTTCAATAACCGAAATAATTGTTCATTGAGTTAAACAATTTTATAATATTTATAAAAGAATTGGCTGATAGTTTGAGGTGGTGGGCTAGATATGAAGTTTTTAGCAAAATACATAAAGAAATACTGGAAATCCTTTAGCATTGCCGTCCTGTTTCTTACCTTTGAGGCGATTAGTGATTTGATGCAGCCCACGATTATGGCAAAAATTATTGATGAAGGTGTAGCGCGCCGCGATATTCATACGGTCTTAAAACTGGGCGGCCTGATGCTGGCCATTACGGCCTTCGGGGCACTGAGCGCCAGTACCAGAAGTGTAATGGCCAGCATTGTCTCACAAAATTTCGGCACAGAGCTTAGGGCAGATTTATTTAAAAAGGTACAAACCCTTTCATTTAAACAACTTGACCGGTTTGACCGCGCATCGTTAATTACCCGCCTGACAAACGATGTCACCCAGGTGCAGGTGTTTGTGAACGGGCTGATGCGGATATTTGTGAAAGCGCCGCTGCTTGCGATTGGCGGTCTTGTCATGGCGGTGCGGTTAAACCTGCACTTATCTATCGTATTAGCGGTTGTTGTACCGATCGTCGCCCTGTTTATCGTCCTTAATTTACGCTTAGGATTTCCCCTCTTCTCCAAGGTACAGAAGGCATTAGACCGGGTAAACGGGGTTATGCGTGAATACCTGTCAGGTGTCCGTGTCGTCAAAGCATTCAATCGCTTTGATGTGGAAATTGGCAAGTTTAGCGAGGCAAATCATCACTTTAAGGATCAATCGATCGCCGCAGGGCGCCTCATGGCCACCTTTAGCCCGTTAATTATGCTTACGGTGAATCTTGGCATTGTCGTTGTCTTGTGGATGGGCGGCTTAGGGGTTGATAACGGTACGATTCAAGTGGGCCATATCATTGCCTTTATCAACTATATGACGCAAATCCTTTTTTCCCTGATGATGATCTCGATGGTTTTTAATATGTTTGTCAGGGCAAAAGCTTCGGCTGGAAGAATTGACGAAGTTTTTTCACAAGAGGATTCGCTTAGCTGGAATCATGAGACCTCACCGCCGCCTCACACTGAAAAGGGAAGAATTGAGTTTGAACAAGTCTCTTTTTCTTATGAAGGTATGAGCGGCGAGCCCATCTTAAAAAATATTAATCTTACCATTCTCCCCGGGGAAACCGTCGGCATTATCGGTTCAACCGGTTCAGGGAAAAGCACATTAGTCGGATTGATTCCCCGCTTCTATGATGCCGTGAGCGGCACGATTAAAGTAGACGGTCAAGATATTAAAGAGGTTCAACCGAAAAAACTGCGGGAAAGAATCGCAATGGTGCCGCAAAGGAATATTTTATTTACCGGCACTGTCGCTGACAATATCCGTTGGGGAAAAGAAGAGGCCACCGAGGAAGAAGTACACACTGCGGCGTCCATTGCCGGTGCCCATGACTTTATAGCGTCCACACCGGAAGGCTATCAAACGGCCATTGGCCAGGGCGGAGTTAATTTTTCCGGCGGCCAGAAACAGCGGATTTCGATTGCGAGAGCATTAGTGAAACAATCGGAAATTTTGATTTTAGATGATAGCACAAGCGCGGTTGATGTTGCCACCGAAGCAAAAATTAAAGCGGGATTGAAGAAATATGCTAAGGGGCTGACGTGCCTCTTGATTGCTCAGCGGATTACCTCCATCATGGATGCCGATAAGATTGTCGTCCTTGATGAGGGGGAACTCGCCGGAGTGGGAACTCATCAGGAATTACTTGCACACTGTAAGGTCTATCAAGAAATTTACCGCTCCCAGATGGGCAAGGAGGTTTTGTAAATGTCGAAAGAAACGTCGAACAATCCCCCCGCTCCACCGCCGCTAAGGCCTGGCGGAGCCCATCGGCTGCGAGGTCCGGTTGTCAAACCGAAAAACTTTAAAAGCACCTTGAAGCGGCTTTGGCACTATTTTGGCAACGAGCGAAAAATGCTGGCGTTAATCTTTTTCTTTATTGTGATCGATGCGGGCCTCATGCTCCTCGCCCCGTTTTTAATCGGGAAAGCCGTGGATGCGATGAGTCTTAATTCTAATGGGGTTCAATTTCACCTACTGGAAATCTTCATCATCGTTCTCATCTGTGCCTATGCCGCAGATGCTGTCCTTACCTTTTTACAAGGATGGCTGATGGCTGGTGTCGCTGGACGGGTTGTCAAACGTCTGCGGGATGCCCTGTTTACCAAGCTGCAAAAGCTGCCGGTTTCCTTTTTCGACTCACGCACACATGGGGAGCTGATGAGCCGGCTGTCAAATGATATCGATAATGTCAGTAATACGATTTCCCAGTCGACAACGCAATTAATGTCCGGGGTAATGGTCATAACGGGGTCATTAATCATGATGTTGATCATAAGCCCTGTGTTGACGCTGGCTAGCCTGATAACCGTACCGCTCGTTACTCTATTGACGCGGACGATTGCCAAAAGAACAAGCGTCCTCTTTAAAAATCAACAGGTCGAGCTTGGCAAACTAAATGGTCATATCGAGGAAACGATTTCGGGGATTGAGGTTGTGAAGGCTTTTAACCATGAAGATATGGTCATCGATGAGTTCAATGCAGTGAACAGTAAACTTCGTGAGGTCGGCCTTAAGGCGCAAATTTGGTCAGGCTTTCTGATGCCGATCATGAACGTGATTAATAATCTGGGGTTCGCGATTGTGGCGGTCATTGGCGGCATCCTTGCCGTTAAGAGCTTGATTACCGTTGGGGCGATTGCCAGCTTTATTACTTACTCAAGGCAATTTGTCAGGCCGCTGAATGATCTTGCCAACATTTTTAATATTCTCCAGTCAGGCGTTGCCGGTGCGGAGCGTGTCTTCGAAATCATTGATGAACAGGAAGAACCCAAAGATCGGCCAGAAGCGATTGCTTTGGAAAACCCGAAAGGTCATGTCGTTTTTGAAAATGTCAGCTTCGGCTACCGTCCGGATGTCTTAATTTTAAAAAATGTCAGCTTCGAGGCTGATATTGGCAGCAGTACCGCCCTTGTAGGACCAACAGGTGCGGGAAAAACGACCATTGTTAACCTGCTGACACGATTCTACGATGTGACAGAAGGCAGAATCCTGCTCGATGGCCGCGATATTCGTGAATACACAAGGGATAGCTTAAGGAAGTGCTTTGGCTTTGTCCTTCAGGATACGTATTTATTTTCAGGGACAATCAAAGAGAACATCAAATATGGCAATCCGGAGGCCAGTGATAGAGAAGTGGAACAGGCAGCGAAGATGGCGAATGCTGATGGGTTCATTAAACGGCTGCCCAACCAATATGAAACCGTCCTCTCTGAAAATGGCGGTAATTTAAGTCAGGGACAGCGGCAGCTGCTGGCGATTGCCAGGGTCATTTTGGCTAGACCCGCCCTGCTGATTTTAGACGAGGCCACAAGCAGTATTGATACCAGAACAGAGCTTCATATTCAAGAAGCGCTGCTCACATTAATGGCAGAGCGAACGAGCTTTATCATTGCCCACCGTTTAAACACGATCCGCGATGCCGATGCCATCATGGTGATAGATCACGGGGAAATAATCGAAAAAGGCAGTCATGATGTGCTGATGGACAAACAAGGCCGATATTATCACATGTTTTTTAATCAGTTTAAAAATGTCGAACGGGCACTTGATGAGTAGGAAATAGTTCCTATGAAAATAGTTTGTAGAAAAATGCATGAAAAGATTGTGGAAAATGGTAGTTTTATGTAAAATAAGATTACTACTTCTTAATTGTAAGCTAGCAATCTAGTTTATCTAGTCAGAGGTTCATTACATACTTTCTAGGAGGATTATCGTGAAAAGAATTATTGCACTTTCTAGCTTTTTATTCCTTTTACTGATGACAGTGCTTCCGGCAGGCGTTTCACACGCGGCAACAGCAGCTGTTCAGTTAACGGGAATCTCTGTCGTTTTAGAAAACGGCAAAACAATCGACGCAAAGAAGGTTGGCGACAACAGCTTTACTGTAAATTTAGTTGGCGACGAGGCATTTGGCCAGCAAACCATCAAAAAGGTCGTTGTGAAATCTCCTACGGCTAAAACGATTGCGGTTCTTCCTCAAGGTGATGAGGATTACACAGATGAATTGGATCTTCAATTTGTCAATGGTGAAGGAGTAATTGACTTTGCTAAATATAACAATTGGATGAACGGGTTATTTGAGACAGAGGGCGAGGACTATCCGTTTACGCTTGATTTAGTCAAGACGTTCTTTGTACCTTTAGCGTCTGATGATTATTCAGACAGAGAGTATAAAACAGGCTACTTATTCACTGGGTTTTTAGCTGATAAAGATGGCAATGAGTCTACTGCTACTTTAAAAGTTACAACACAGGATTGGGTAAAGGTAGGAAAAAACTGGAAATTCCTTGGCGATGAAGGTCAATATTTGACTGGCTGGGGATTAATCGACGGTAAATGGTACTACTTTGGTGCGGATAATATCATGAAAATTGGCTGGCAGTATATCGGCGGCAAATGGTATTACTTCAACGCTTCAGGTGCCATGCAAACAGGCTGGCAATATCTTGGCGGAAAATGGTACTTCCTTAATGAATCAGGGGAAATGGCAACAGGTGTAGTAAAATCTGGCGGCAAATTGTATGTCCTTGATCCAAGCGGTGCAATGCTAACTGGTACAGGCTGGAAGTTGAATGTCGGAAAATGGTATTTCCTTGAAAAAGATGTAGCGAAAACAGGCTGGGTATCCGTTGGTGGAAAATGGTACTTCCTTGATAACAATGGTGCAATGAAAACTGGCTGGGCATCTGTTGGCGGAAAATGGTATTTCCTTGATAACAGTGGTGCGATGAAGACTGGCTGGGCGAAAGTTGGCGGTCAATGGTACTTCTTAAAAGGAAATGGTGAAATGGCAACTGGCTGGGCATCTGTTGGCGGCAAGTGGTACTATCTTGATAACAGCGGTGCAATGAAGACTGGCTGGGTATTTGTTGGCGGCAAGTGGTACTACCTATACAACAGCGGTCAAATGGCAGCTAATACAAAAATCGGCACATACCGTATTGGTGCAGATGGAGCTTGGATCCAATAATGATAGAATGAGAGAATGCCTCGTGTATTCTCTCTTTTTTTATTATTTTTTCAAAAGTGTAGTGACAAGTGTAAAGACACCTGATAGAATACTTTATGTTTAATAGTTTTCATCCCTTTACTTAAAACAATAAATAGTGGGGAATAATGTAAATAACTGTTACAGCATAGGGGGAGTCAGAATGGGAAATAAAAAAGAGCTATCAGAGCGGAAGCTGCTTGGTATTGCCGGAATGGGCTGGATGTTTGATGCGATGGATGTCGGAATGCTAAGCTTCATCATTGCTGCCTTAAAGGTAGAATGGGATTTAACGCCGGGACAGATGGGCTGGATCGGCAGTATCAATTCGATTGGCATGGCAGTCGGGGCACTGGTTTTTGGCCTCATGGCAGACAGAATTGGCAGGAAGCATGTCTTTATTATTACATTACTATTATTTTCATTGGGCAGCGGTGCATCGGCATTAACGACATCATTGGCAGCTTTTTTGGTGTTACGATTTTTCATTGGAGCGGGCTTAGGCGGCGAGCTGCCTGTTGCCTCCACACTCGTATCAGAAAGTGTTTCTGCTGAAAAGCGCGGCAGGATTGTTGTCCTGCTTGAAAGCTTTTGGGCTGTCGGCTGGTTAACGGCGGCTGTTATTTCATACTTTATCATCCCGAAATTTGGCTGGCAGATTGCCTTAGTAATCAGCGCGCTTCCGGCGCTCTATGCCTTGTACTTACGGATGGGATTGCCAGACTCACCGCGTTTTACAGCGGTCAAGGATAAGAAAAAAATTTCCGCCATTGAAAGTATGAAGAAATTGTGGTCTAAAGAATACAGGCGCCCAACGGCAATGCTGTGGATTGTCTGGTTTTGTGTGGTCTTTTCTTATTACGGTATGTTCTTATGGCTGCCAAGTGTCATGATTATGAAAGGATTCAGCTTAATCAAAAGCTTTGAATATGTGTTGATTATGACACTTGCTCAGTTGCCGGGCTATTTTACTGCAGCATGGTTTATTGAAAAATTGGGCCGTAAGTTTGTTTTAGTCGTCTACTTAATTGGTACGGCCGTAAGTGCCTACTTCTTTGGTGTGGCAGAATCTACTGCCATGTTGATGACTGCGGGAATTCTGTTATCATTCTTTAATCTTGGCGCCTGGGGCGGTCTTTACGCCTATTCACCGGAACAATATCCGACAATCATCCGCGGAACAGGAACAGGCACGGCTGCCGCAATTGGCAGGGTTGGCGGGATTTTAGGGCCATTATTAGTTGGGAATCTTGTTGCCCAAAAGGTAGACATTTCGGCCATTTTCCTCATCTTTTGTATTTCTGTCCTAATTGGTGCCTTCGCTGTCTTCTTTTTGGGAAAGGAAACGAAAAATAAGGAATTAGTGTAAATAGTGGAAGTGGGAGACCTTCGAATCGGGGGTCTCTTTTCTTGTGGCGGGCTGAAGAATTTTATTTAAACAAAATAATTAAAAAGGAGATTCTCTTTTGAAGTAAAAGTAAATTCTTATTCTCTTTACTAGTTCAAAGCGTAAAAGACTGATAAAACCGCATTTTTTGTTATTTTCAAAATTATTTTAAAATAACTCGTAATTAGACTAGACGAACTTGAAAATATTATGTACAATGTTTTCAGAATATTATCTTTTTTTGAAACAGTAGCGCAATTAGTTTTGGGAAAATTTTTAGAAAAACAGGGGGTATTGCCATGAGAAAGAAAAAAGTAGCTGGTATTTTCATGTCGTTTATGTTAGCGGCAGGTGTGATGGCAGGATGTGGTTCAACATCATCATCATCTTCTTCTAGTAATGGAGGGGACTCGGACAAAGGCGGTACGATTAAGATTGGTGCTAACCTTGAGCTTTCCGGCGGTGTAGCATCCTATGGTCAATCGATTAAAGAGGGGATTGATCTAGCGCTAGAGGAAATTAACAAAGAAGGCATTGACGGCAAGAAGTTACAGCTTGTTCCATTTGATAATAAGTCTGAGGCTCCGGAAGCGATTAACGGTGCAACGAAGCTAATCAGCCAAGATAAGGTTGTCGCCATTATCGGTGCAGCTACAAGCGGTAATACAAAAGCACAGATCGAAATTGCTCAAAGTAACAGCATTCCACTTTTGACACCGACAGGAACGGCTGAAGACGTGACAGTTAAAGACGGCAAATTAAGTGACTTCGTCTTCCGTACTTGCTTCATCGACCCATTCCAAGGGACAGTAGCAGCAAACTTTGCGACGAAAGACCTACAGGCAAAGACAGCAGCGATCTTCATTGACAGTGCAAGTGACTACTCTAAGGGTCTAGCTGCTTCCTTCAAAGAATTGTTTGAGAAGAAGGGCGGAAAAATTGTTAAGGAAGAGGCATATGTAGCGAAGGATACGGACTTCCATGCCCAATTAACAAACATTAAAGGGAAAAGCCCTGATTTCATCTTCGTTCCTGGCTATTATGAAGAGGTTGGTTTAATAGTAAAGCAGGCTCGTGAATTAGGCATTACGGTTCCAATGATGGGTGCAGACGGCTGGGATTCTCCTAAACTAATTGAACTTGCCGGCAAGGATGCCTTAAACAATACGTTCATTACAAACCACTATTCCTCAGGTGACGATGACCAAAAGGTGCAAGATTTCGTAAAAGCATTTAAAGCAAAATACAAAGATAAATCTCCTGATGCCTTCAACGCATTAGGTTATGACTCTGCTTATTTCATTGCTGATGCCATTAAGCGTGCCGGCAGCAGCGATTCAAAGAAAATCCAAAAGGCCTTGGCTGAAACAGACGGACTTGAGCTTGTAACGGGGAAAATGAAGCTTGACAAGAACCACAACCCAATCAAATCCGCTGTTATTCTAGAGTACAAAGACGGCGAGCAATCATTTAAAACGAAGGTAAGTCCTGAATAGAAAAGCGGAAGCGCCTTGGTCAGGGGCGTGAGTCTAGACGAGCAGGCGAGAAGGTTGCTCTTTAACCTTCTTGACTGATTGGCTTATGACCCCGAGCCCCTAGGCGCTGGAGCTAGACAAATTTATAATTTCAAAGTGAATAGGGAGATGCGATGTCTCCCTATTCTATTTTTTTAAAGATAATCGAAGTCCCTTTCTAAGGAGTGTCTAACATGGAACAATTTATCCAGCAGCTGGTTAACGGGATTTCCCTTGGGAGTATTTATGCGTTGATCGCCCTTGGGTACACGATGGTTTACGGAATTGTTAAATTAATTAATTTTGCCCATGGAGATGTCTTCATGGTCGGTGCATTTATTGGCTTTTATTCTATTACTATACTAGATTTAGGATTTTTCCCGGCATTACTTATTTCCATGGCTGCCTGTGCTATCTTTGGCGTTTTAATTGAGCGGATTGCCTACAAGCCATTACGGAATGCCACTAGAATTGCCGCACTTATTACGGCGATTGGTGTATCACTTTTTATTGAGTACGGCACGATCTATATCCGCGGTGCCCAGCCGGAAGCTTATCCAAGCGGGATTGTTCCTTTAAAAAGTTTGGAGATTTTCGGTGTTAAAATTAGCGGTCAGTCCATTTTAATTTTGGGCGTATCGATTTTCTTAATGATTGTCCTGCAGTTTATCGTTCATAAAACCAAGATTGGCAAGGCGATGCGTGCCGTATCCCACGATATGGATGCCGCTAAATTGATGGGGATTAACGTGAATAACACCATCTCTGCTACTTTTGCCATTGGTTCAGCGCTTGCAGGTGCAGCCGGTGTGGTTTTTGGGATGTATTATACAAAAATTGAGCCCTTGATGGGAATTATACCGGGACTAAAGGCCTTCGTTGCCGCTGTCCTTGGCGGAATTGGGATTATCCCGGGGGCAATGGCCGGCGGATTATTATTGGGTGTGATTGAAGCCCTTGTCAGTGCGACTGGCGGCTCCCTATGGCGAGATGCCGTGGCCTTTATTGTTCTGATTCTGATTCTAATTTTCCGCCCTGCTGGCCTTTTTGGTAAAAATGTCAGGGAAAAGGTTTAGGGGGGTGCATGACGCGATGAATAGTGTAAAAAATGCAAAAGGGTTTTGGGGCACAATGGCGGTAGTCATTATCTTTTCCGTAGTCACCCAATTCCTTATTAACGGTGGAACATTAAACTCCTTTTATGTCAATGCCATGTTTTCTATCGGCATCAATATTATCCTTGCCGCTTCACTTCATTTAATCATTGGGATTACCGGACAGTTTTCGATTGGACATGCTGGCTTCCTTGCAGTTGGTGCGTATGCCTCAGCGATTGTGACAATGAAATTGGGGCTGCCTTTCCCGGTTGCGATCGTTGCTGCCGGTATAACCGCAGCGATTACCGGATTGTTGATCGGGATTCCGACACTTAGGCTCCGGGGTGATTATCTTGCTATTGCCACGCTCGGCTTTGGAGAAATTGTCAGGATTGTCTTTTTAAATATTGATTATGTAGGCGGTGCGAGCGGTATGACCGTTTCCCACCTGACAACCTGGCCATGGCTGATTGCCTGTGTGGTGATCACGATTGTCGTGATTGTCAACTTCACCAACTCGACACACGGACGCGCCTGTATTTCGATTCGTGAAAATGAGATTGCTGCAGATGCAATGGGGATCAATACGACGTTTTATAAAGTAATGGCCTTTGTGATTGGTGCTTTCTTTGCCGGTGTTGCCGGTGCCTTGCATGCCCATAACTTTTATATCATACAGCCGACAAACTTTGGATTCTTAAAATCATTTGATATTTTAATCCTGGTGGTTATTGGCGGTTTGGGAAGTATGTCCGGCTCTGTTATTGCGGCGATTCTGTTAACGATTATTTCAACCTTCCTCTCCAATTATCCGGAGGTTCGGATGGTTATTTACAGCCTTGTGCTGGTTGTGATGATGCTGTTCCGCCCGCAGGGATTGATGGGAACGAAAGAAATCACCTCTTTCTTGAAAATCGGCAAATCTGGTAAAGGGAGGAGTGCAGCATGACGGCAAAAACACCGTTGCTTAAGGTAGAAAATGCCGGAATCCGTTTTGGCGGTTTGAAGGCAGTTTCCGATGTGAATGTGGAATTAAACCAGGGTGAGCTCGTCGGTTTAATCGGGCCTAATGGTGCAGGGAAAACGACCTTCTTTAATCTGTTAACCGGCGTTTACGTCCCGACCGAGGGCAGTATTTCCTTAGATGGTGAAAAATTAAACGGCCAGGCTCCCTATAAAATTAACCAAAAAGGGATTAGCCGAACGTTTCAAAACATTCGCTTGTTCAGTGATTTATCGGTGCTCGATAATGTAAAGGTCGCCTACCATTCGCTGGCGAAGCATTCGATCCTTAGCTCGATTTTCCGCCTTCCCTCCCATTTTTCCGGTGAGAAGGAAATGGAGGAAAAGGCGATTGAATTTTTGAAAATCTTCAAGCTTGATGGGGTGATGCATGAACAGGCAAAGAATCTGCCGTACGGTCAGCAGCGCCGCCTCGAAATTGCCCGGGCACTGGCAGCCAATCCTAAATTATTGCTGCTCGATGAACCGGCTGCAGGGATGAATCCGCAGGAAACGGAAGAATTGATGAATTTAATTTCCTTGATTCGTGAAAAGTTTGACCTGACGATTCTTTTAATTGAACATGACATGCTCCTCGTCATGGGAGTATGTGAACGAATCTATGTCCTTGACCACGGCCAGTTGATTGCCGAAGGGACACCGGAGCAAATCAGAAATAACCCGAAAGTCATCGAGGCGTACCTCGGCGAGGAGGTTTCCTAATATGCTGAAAATAAATGATATCAATGTCTTCTATGGAAATATTCATGCATTGAAGGGCGTTTCCCTCGAGATCAATCAAGGGGAGATTGTGACCTTGATTGGTGCAAACGGTGCCGGGAAAAGTACTTTGTTAAAAACAATCTCCGGTTTGCTGAAGCCGAAAAATGGGGACGTTCTTTTTGAAAATGAGCATGTTGCCGGCAAAGTGGCGCAAGCGATTGTGAAAAGAGGGATATCACAGGTACCAGAAGGCCGCAGGGTGTTTGCCAACATGTCGGTGGAGGAAAACCTTGAGCTAGGTGCCTATTTACGGAAGGATAAAAAAGGCATCCGTGAAGACTTTGAAAGGGTGTATGGGCTATTCCCCCGCCTTTACGAGCGCCGTAAGCAGTTGTCAGGAACGCTTTCAGGGGGTGAGCAGCAGATGCTCGCCATGGGCCGGGCATTGATGGCCAGACCGCGGTTATTGCTGTTAGATGAGCCTTCTATGGGTTTGGCGCCGCTATTAGTAAAGACCATCTTCCAAATTATTGAGGAAATCAATAAAACAGGAACAACGATTCTATTAGTCGAGCAAAATGCCAATATGGCGCTATCGATTGCCGACCGGGCCTATGTCATTGAGACAGGGAAAATCGTCGCTGCAGGTACGGCGGAAGAATTGAGTCAAAGCGATCAAATCAGAGCTGCTTATTTGGGTGGGCATTAAAAAGGTGTTGGGGGATGGCCCCAACACCTTTTCAACTTGTTAGAAGCTAACGATAGCAGGTGGAAGAGGGAATATTATCAGGGTTAGTTGAATTAGTTATACTGAACTCAGTTTTGTTTTATTCTCAAAAACATTTAACTTATTTTCTAAACACGGGAGGGCATTCATTGAAAACATTTTTTCTATATAACTGGATGGTCAGAGAAGAATGGTATCAGTGGTGTGAAGGATTAAGCGAAGAGGAACTTCTACGAACCAGAACTGGTGGAGTAGGAGGTATACTGCATACACTCTTCCATATTGTTGATGTGGAATGGAGCTGGATACGCCTTTTACAAGGAAAAACAGACTTTGAGGAGAGTTTTGAGGAGTATAAAAGCTTAAATCAAGTTCGAAAATTGGACGCTGAATTTCGAACGGAAGTGGAGAGCTTTGTAAACAACTGGGATGATAGTAAGGAAAATCAACTATTTTACGATACACTGCCAGATGGAAAAATGGTAACTGACACTTGGGGTGAGGTGATGCGGCATGTTATTGCCCATGAAATTCACCATATAGGACAATTATCAATCTGGGCAAGGGAATTAGGGAAAAAACCTGTGTCTGCCAACTTTATTGGACGTGGTCTTGTCTCTCAATCGAATAAATAATGTATCAAAATGTAGGAGTTGGAACATGTTCATTAGTAAATAGTAAACACTGTTTCAAGTGCGAAAGCTATTTCCAATAAATATGAAGCCTGTATCATCAATGGATTATACAGGCTTTTGCTGCTCAAATTTCCTTTCCTACATTTTCACTTTGCTTCGCTCAGCATCAAGCTTAAACTGCAGGCGTCTTTTTGGGCTTAAACGATTCCTAATGATATTTATGTAATCCTCATAAAGCTGCTCGATTCCGACTGAAGCGAGTGAAAAGAAGTTCGCATAATTCTTTTGAACCTCCCACTTTAGCTCGTTCTTTCCGCAAATACTATATTTATTTAATTCCTCTATTTCCTTTTGGATGTTTGCCAGTTCAATAGCTTGTTCCGCCTCGGGAAGTGTCAGGACATGGTCGATCTTTTCGATATAGTCCATCGACTTCTTAATTTTCGCTTTGATTTCTTGATAACCTTTCTGGTCAATCAGATTGTATTTTAGTTTAAAGTCATTGAGCTTTTCGGCTGCCTCGTAGGTGGAGTTGACAATATCATCGCGCGTCATATCCTTCGTTTCATAGCTGAGCATATGCTTCCACGATGGCTGGGTGATGGCCTTGCGGTGGTCCTCCAAGGTGTGGCAGTATTTTTTATAGCCATGGATTTCCGGATGTTCAAAAGCCGGGCTTGCCGGATCAAGGAATGGTGCCAGCGGTGCAACGAAGTAATAGATTCTTGGATCCTTATGACAGGCAAGATGAATCGTTTCGCAAAAATCAATATTTTCAATGGCACTTTCATACGTTTGCCCCGGAATGCCGACCATAAAGAACAGGTCAATCTTTTTACAGCCATTTTTTAACGCGAAATTAAGTGTATTGATGACCTTTTCGTTCGTACAGCTAAACTTGCCGTTATAGCGTCTAATATGCTCGTCATGTGTCTCGAGGGTAATTTCAATACTGTATTTTGGCACACTGTCATTCATCTGTTTGAAAAATTCTTCATCGGCATATTGAAAAAGTTCAAACACAATTTCATTTTTAAGATTCAATTTTTTTAGCCGGCTGAAAAACTCACTCACATATTCGCGTCCGCCCTGTCTAAGATCATGGAGGATAAAAATTGGTGCCCGGCTGAAGCGGGAAATAAATTGGATGTCCTCAACAAGCTTCTTCGGTGACCGTAAGGCCAGTGAATTGCGGTTGCAGTTTTGGTCATAGGCATCTCTTGACCCCCCGCAAATCAGGCAGTTTTGCGTACAGCCGCGTGCGGTTAAGAGGGCCGTGTTGGGGTATTGCAGCCAGCCGTTGTATGGCAGCGGGTCAAGGAAGTTTCGATATTTAAACACGGAGCGGATGGTATAACGATACCCTGGAACATCAATATCATCCAAATCCTTCGGCACATACGTAATCGGATTGCAGCCCACTTCATGGCCCTTTTTCCACGTGAGGTTGGGAATATCGGCATAATGGCTATTGCCTGACTCGATTTTGTTCATCAACAGGAGCATCAATTTTTCGGTAGAGTCGCCGCGCATGACGAAATCAATAAACGGATATTCAATTAGCTCTTTATGATAATAGGTTGCGGACAGGCCTCCGAAAATGATTGGTGTTGCCGGATGGAGACGTTTAACTATTTTGGCAAGCTCAATACTTCCATGGGCATGTGGCAGCCAATGCAGGTCAATCCCGAAGGCCTTCGTTTTGATGTTTTTCAGTTTTGCCTCGACATTGAAGGTTTCACTCATCAGCATCCGGTTGGCAATATTGATAATCTTTACCCGCAGCCCGTACCGCTCCAAATAATCAGCAATACTCGTCAAGCCGATTGGATACATTTCAAATACGGGCGATGACGGGACCACATCGCTGATCGGACCGGCAAGCAAGGAATTTTTTCGAAAGTCATATACACTCGGTGCATGTAACAGAACCAGGTCGTACTTCATAAAATCACCTCAAATTAGATTTGTGATATATTTCACAATTGTTATGAAAATGTTGGAAAGTATTTTAAGATAGTTTAAGTTTACTATAATCATCGATTAAGAGAGTGACAAACGAGTGACAAATTTTGGGTGAATTTGTGTATAACTTTCAGCACTTGGGCTGGATGGAAAGTAAAGAGGTGAAAGTGGACAGTAAAACGAGATAAGTGGAAAGTAAAACAGAAAAACCGGAAAGTAAATGTCCAGAAGCGGACAGTAAAGTAAGATAACCGGAAAGTAAATCGGATGAACACGTAAAAAGGGGGTAAATTTTGGTACAATTATTGAAAATAACGCCTGAAAAAGAGGGATGGTCAAAATGGCACAAGCTAAAACAAATGCAATGCGTATTTTAGATGCAAAAAAGATCAGCTATGAGATGGTGACTTATGACAATAAAGACGGAAAAATCGACGGGGTTTCCGTGGCCGCGAAGATCGGCCGAAAGGTGAATGAGGTCTATAAAACACTTGTCGCTCAAGGGCACAGCAAGGCAATCTATGTCTTTGTGATCCCTGTTGCCGAAGAACTGGACCTAAAAAAGGCGGCCAAGGCGGCGGGAGAAAAAAATCTCGAGATGGTTCCGGTCAAGGACATCCAAAAATGGACAGGCTACATCCGTGGCGGCTGCTCACCAATTGGCATGAAAAAGGAATATAAGACCTTTATCGATGAAAGCTGCCGGCAGATTGACTCCATTGTTGTCAGCGCCGGAAAAATTGGCGTGCAAATTGTGCTCGCACCAAAGAGCTTACAGGAACTAACGAAAGCAGATATTATCGACATCGTGAAATAGGAAATTCCCCTAGGCACTCACCCATAAATGGCAAACGCATAAGATAAGATTAGAAAAGCGGAAGCGCCCGTTTAGCGAAGTACACTAGCCGCTGGGCGCTGGAGCTAGACAGTAATCAAATTAGAAAGTGTTTAGCTAAAAGGGAGTGTTGAAAAGTGGCAGGGAAAGTGAAAAATTATTTTGCCGGCGGAAATACGGCAAGAGGCTTCCATAGTCTGTATGAATCCAATCTTCAAGGATTCGACCGCATATTTATTCTAAAGGGCGGCCCCGGAACAGGCAAATCATCACTGATGAAGAAAATTGGCCAGGAGTGGATCGAGCTCGGATTTAATGTCGAATTTCTTCATTGTGCTTCTGATAATAATTCCATTGATGGTGTGCTGATCCCAAGTTTAAAGGTAGGAATTGTCGACGGTACAGCCCCGCATGTAATTGAACCGAAGGCGCCCGGTGCCGTGGAAGAATATATTAACCTGGGTGAAGCCTGGAATGCCCGCGCCCTAAGTGTACAAAAAAATGTCATTCAAAAGTTAACCGATCAAATCAGTGAGTCATACCAAAAGGCATATGCGACCTTTAAGGAAGCGTTGGAAGTCCATGATGATTGGGAAAAAATTTATATTAATAGTATGGATTTTAAAAAGGCCGATCAATTAACGAACAAATTAATTGACAGCTTTTTTGGAAAAATGAAATTGAATAAGACCTCGGACGTGCGCCATCGCTTCTTGGGGGCAGCAACGCCGATGGGGGCGGTCGATTTCGTTCCCAATTTGACGGAGGAGATTCCGAAGCGCTACTTCATTAAAGGGCGCCCCGGTTCTGGGAAATCAACGATGTTAAAGAAGCTGGCGGCCGCCGCTGAACAGCGCGGTGTCGATCTCGAAATCTACCATTGCGGCTTTGATCCGCACAGCCTCGATATGTTGATTTTACGCGAGCTTGGAATTGCGATTTTCGATAGTACCGCCCCGCATGAATATTTCCCAAGCCGGGATGGGGACGAAATTATTGATATGTATGAGATTCTGATTGAGCCGGGTACGGACGATATTTTTGCCGAGATTATTAGTAAAATTGCCGCGAAATATAAAAGCAAAATGACCGAAGCAACAGGCTACCTTGCCAAGGCAAAAGCGCTGCATGATGAGCTGGAGGAAATTTATGTGTCGGCGATGGACTTTTCCGTCGTGGAAAAGATTCAGGGCAGGATTGCCGCGGAAATAAAAGAATTGGCGAATGCCAAGGGTTAATAAAAGGGGTGCCGGTATGGAATAAATCACCGGCACCTTTTCTTTATAATATGAGAATTCATTAGTTTCGACTTTGAGAAATGTCTAGCTCCAGCGCCCTAGCGGCTAGTGTCCTTCGCTCTCCACCCTACGATAAGTCAACATCGAATGCGCCTCCGGCTCTTCGTGTTTCCTTAATCTCAGTTGGAGCGCTCCACAAGGAAAGCTTCGGCAGCATATACATCGCACGAAGAAAAAGCGTTAGCTTTTTCGAGGAGGCCATACGCCGCTGACCAGGGCGCTTACGCTTTTCTTATTGTTCCTTCTTTTTCTGTGTGTGGTTATTCTTGTTCCCTTTGCTGTTATCGCCGCTGACAAATTCTGTCGCAAATTCTGCTTCAGCATGCCCAGCCTTTGGTGAATTTTGGTTGCGGCTGCCTTTATTGAATTTCTTGGTCATCTTGTTTCCCTCCTTTTTCGCTAATGTTAGTGTGGCAACAGGGATTTTGTTTATACGGCCTAATTAAAGGAGAAAATGGAAAAAGGTAGAACTAAGTACGTAAGACTTGTTGAGAGGATGAATGACGATGACATCCACCATCGATTTTTTAACAGAGCTGTTTATGGAAAATCGCAATCAGGCAGATGCCGAACCTATGCAGAAATATATGAAAGGCCATTTTCCATTCTTTGGAATCAAGTCCCCTTTACGAAAGGAATGTGAAAAGCAGTTTTTTAAAGAAACGGGGATTTTAAAGGAGCCGTTTAATAAGGAGCTAGTTAAAGAGCTTTGGGAGAAAAATGAAAGAGAATTCCAATACACGGCCCTAACTTATTTGGAAAAAATGATGAACAAGCTGCGAAAGGAAGATTTGCCCTTCATGGAGGAGCTGATTACGACAAAATCATGGTGGGACACCGTTGATGGGATTTCCCCAAAGCCAGTCGGGAAAATTGCCGAAAGGTTTCCTGAGGTAGTCGGAGAAACCATCGATGGCTGGGCCGTTGCCGACAATATGTGGCTTAGACGGGCAGCGATTCTTTTTCAATTAAAGTATAAACAGAGGACGAACGAGGAAAGGCTTTATCACTACATACGGCAAAACGCCGAAAGTAAGGAATTTTTTATCCAAAAAGCAATTGGCTGGGCGCTGCGTGAATACTCAAAGACGAATCCGGCCTCGGTAAAGGAGTTTATCGAGGGACAGGCCCTTGCGCCTTTAAGTGTCCGCGAAGGCAGCAAGTATGTGGATTGAGCTTCACGCTAATAATGTTTGCCAGTTCATGGTAGAATGGCACTAACGATAAAAGCGAAAGCGCCTAGGCGCTGCAGCTAGACAGTTATCAAATTTCGTAGAGGTGAGCAGCATGATTAAAATGATTGCATCTGACATGGATGGAACATTATTAAATTCAGTTCAACAAATTAGTGAGGAAAATAAAGCGGCCATTTTAAAAGCACAGGCAAAAGGTGTCGAATTTGTTGTGGCAACGGGCCGGTCGTATCAGGAGGCTACCTATGTTTTAGAAGAGGCAGGTCTGAAGTGCCCGGTTATTTGTGTGAACGGTGCGGAGGTTCGTTCGAAGGAAGGAGAAATTCTTTCTGCCACGCCGATCTCGAAACAATTGGCGCGTGAGGTGGCCGCAACGCTTGGCGAACTGGATGTGTACTTTGAGGTTTATACGGATCAAGGGGCCTGCACGGTCGATGCAGATAAGGCGGTTAATGTCCTTGTCGATATTGTGATGAGCGCCAATCCTGAGGCCGACCGTGATGAGATTACCCATGCGGCTGGAGCTAGATTGCGTGACGGCTTGGTGAAAGTAATCGATAATTATGAAATTCTGTTTGCTGACGAAAATATTCAACTCTATAAGATGCTGGTCTTCTCCTTTGATGCGGAAAAATTGGCTGCTGCCAATACTGCACTCGCTGCCTTTGAGGATCTCGCTGTTGCGGCATCAGGGGATGAAAATTTGGAAATTACCAATAAGCAGGCGCAAAAAGGGATTGCCCTTGAATCCTTGGCTGAGGCTAGCGGAATTGATATTTCCGAGACGATGGCAATCGGTGACAATTTTAATGATGTGTCCATGTTTGAACGTGCCGGCAGAGCGATTGCTATGGGAAATGCCAGCTTTGAAATCAAGGCATTATGTGACGACATTACCGATACAAATAACGAACATGGTGTGGCAAAGGCGATTTTAGAAGTGTTATAGGAGGGGGAGGCGTTTATGTACCGGGTTGGCTCCATTTTACTCATGATGATGCTGCTGGTTTCGGGCTGTTCTTTTTTGGAAAAGGATGAGACGGCGGATGAGGCGGTTGTTGATCATCCGAATGTGGAAGTGCTGGCTGAAAAGCTCTCTGTACCGTGGTCAATTGAAAGGCTAGGGGAAACTTTCTATCTCAGTGAACGAACTGGGAGCATCGTCAAGATTGAGAATGGTAAAATGGAACGCCAGCGTGTACGGTTGGAAAAGTCGTTGGCACAGGCCGCTGAGGCCGGATTATTAGGTTTTGTGCTGGACCCGGACTTTGCCGGTAATCAACGGGCGTTTGCTTATTATACGTATGCGGATTCCGATGCCGATGACGGTGGCGGCGGGCAATTTAACCGCGTTATTGTGCTGCGGTTTAGCGAAGGTGTGTGGACGGAGGAGCGGCTTCTTCTTGACCGCATCCCAAGTGCCGCCTACCATCATGGCGGCCGGATGAAAATTGGTCCGGATGAAAAATTGTATATCACGACGGGTGATGCAACAGAGCCTTCTGTGGCGCAAGAGCAGAATTCGATAAATGGGAAAATTTTAAGAATGAATCTGGACGGGTCGATTCCGGCGGATAATCCTTTTCCGGATTCCTATGTTTACAGCTATGGCCACCGCAATCCCCAGGGGCTGGTGTGGATTGGCGAGACGTTGTATGCAAGCGAGCACGGGCAGTCGGCCCATGATGAAATCAACCGGATTTCTGCCGGCGGAAATTATGGCTGGCCGGTGATTCAAGGTAAGGAGCGGAAGGCAGGAATGGTGACGCCTTTGTTTGAATCCGGTGATGTGGAAACATGGGCGCCCTCGGGCATGGCGGAAGCCAGCGGAAAGCTCTATGTGGCGACGTTAAGAGGAAATGCCGTCCGCGAGTTTGATTTGGAACAGAAGCAGACTCGGGCGGTGATCAGCGGTTTGGGCAGAATCCGGGACGTGTTCGTTGAAGGCGATTATTTATATTTTGTCAGCAACAACACCGACGGCCGGGGGAATCCGGATGAAACAGACGATAAGCTGTATCGGGTGCGGCTGGTGGATTTAAAAAATTAGTCTTAGGTAAGGCGTATAGAATGGCAAAACGCTGATAGAAACACGTTATCCGCTGATTAACCTGCAAACAAAAGAAACTCCCTAAAGAATTTCAATCTTTAAGGAGTTGACTTGGGAGACGAGCAGTTTTTCGTATTGTTTTTGTGCCTGGAAGTAGACTTCCTGCTCACCCATCGTGGGATTTTCCTTTTTCACTTTTTCAATCATATCTTTTTGTACCTTTTGCGATAATACAATCAACTTATACTGCTGCTTTTCCGTTGCCCAGAACTGATCCTCACCGTAGTCGCTGATCAGCTTTTTAGCGGATTCGAACCCATTATATTGCTCGCGGGCTTTTCCCAAAGCGGCATCCACTTCGGCAGCGGCTGCCTTATGACCCTTTTCTTCTGCCAGCATCGCCATCGAGCGGAGGCGGATGATCTGTGTCAATAGTTGATTCTTATCATCAAGGACTTTCTCCTGTGATTCTAAATAAGCAAGTTC
The DNA here is from genome assembly GCF_049463095.1 of Neobacillus sp. 19. Lineage (NCBI taxonomy): Bacteria > Bacillati > Bacillota > Bacilli > Caryophanales > Bacillaceae > Neobacillus > Neobacillus sp. 19. The sequence continues at coordinate 131,513 of NZ_JBMPZU010000010.1, forward strand.
TTCGCGAAGCTGTTCACCAGTATATTTTTTCTGAGCTACTTCTTTATTAATCGCCAGTTGCAGCTGATTAATAAACGTATAAAAGGCAACATCTTCATTGGTGATCCACTCGCCGTTAATGGTGGCGACCCCCTTCGCCTTCACTACGTTGATGTCCATGATTGTTTCAGACTTTTTACCGTCTTTTTCCAGTGTAAAGGCTACTTCGTACTTCCCGTTCATCGGAAGCGCCACTTCACCGGAATAGCTGCCGTCTTTCCCCTCTGCTAATTTCACATCGGTTGTGCCATGATCCATATTGGCCATCGAAAATTCCGCAGAAACATCGAGCCCTTTAACGGCCTTTTTCCCTTCGGTTACTTTAATTTCAAACGGTGCCGCTGTATCCTTTTGGTAGTAAAGCTCTTTTGTTACTTTAACCGTGTAATCAGGCCCTGACCCACAGCCGGCAAGCATCGCTATCACCAGCAGCACCGCGGACAACAGTCGTTTTTTCATGGTTTCATACCCCCTAAATGATGTGTCTCTAAAAATTCTTCAACCGTGTATTTCTCCATTTTTCCCTCATTTAAATAGACGACATGGGTACAGATCTGGCGGATTTCATCCAGATGGTGTGAGGAGAGTAAAATCGTTTTATCATGAAGGGAACGAAGTACCTCCAATATTTCCTTTCTTCCCATCGGGTCAATGCCGCTTGTCGGTTCATCCAGTATCAAAATACTTGAATCCTGATAAAGGGTAATCGCGAGGCCAAGGCGCTGCAGCATCCCTTTTGAATACGATTTAACCTGCACGAGACGGTCGTCCCACAGGCTGACCGAACGCAATACCTGTTCCATCCGCGCTGCGTCTGCCGTTCCGGAAACCGCCTCTGCAAAAAAGGTCATATTCTCTAAGCCCGTCAGCATCGGATAGAGCATAAACTTTTCCGGTAAATAGGCAATCGCCTTTTTCCATGCCTCATTTTTTTTGCTGACTTCCGCTCCGTTAATCGCAATCGAGCCTTGTTTCACGGGCAATAACCCAAGCAAACTATTAATAAACGTCGATTTGCCTGCGCCGTTGCGGCCGACCAGCGCGCAAATTTCATGTTTGCCGATCTCAATCGTGACTGAATCTAGGACCTTCTTTTTCCCGAAGGATTGGTTTAACCCCGTTACATTAATCATTCGTACCCCTCCTTGCGGTTAAAGGCAATCGCTGTGCCAAAGGAAACAGCGAGCCAGATGATGAGATTTCCCAGTAAAAAGAACACCGGCTTCGTCCACATGAACTTCTCCAATAGCCTTGACATATGGCCGAAGGAGTACACGCCCATCCCGGTTTCTAAGAACATCCTGACGGCCTGAAGTGGATTTAAAAAGTAGGCCGCTGAAAATAGTTTCACATTTTCATGGGTGACATCTGGTAAAAACGACAGCAGCATAAAATCATGCAAGAAGAAAAAGTAAAACCAGACAAAAATCGTGTAGCCGATAATCTGCATCCTTGAGCGGCTAAAGCTGCCGATTGCTGCTCCCATTTGCAAGAAGACAAGGCTTAGGCAGATAATCGCTGCGACAAAGATCAGATAGCTTTTGAAATCGGTCGCAAAATTAAATTTTAGCAGGAAGAGATAGAAGAAAAACCAGATCAATAGCGGAACGAGTACAACGATATACAGTCCAAGGCTTTTCCGCACCAGGAAGCTGGCATAATTGTCTTTTTTCGTTAACAGCATGATTAATGTTTTTTGTTCCTTTTCCTGAAAGATCGAAAAGGCGCCGATAAACAAGCAGAGAATCGGGATAAAATAAATGATTGTGTCGAACAAATTAATTAAGAGAACATAAAAGCCTTTATCAAATGAAAGGACAGAGGAACGAAATAGTATACTGATTGAAATGAGAACAATGATGCTGACGCTGAGCCACAGTCCTTTTCCTCTTATGTTTTCCTTCCATTCCTTCCAAATGTAATGCATAGTTGATGTCTCCCCTTTAGTAAAATCAATCCCGCAGCAAGCCCCGCCACAACAAACCAAATGACTTTTGAGCTGCTTTTTGCGGCTGCCAGCGGGTGCGGATCCTTAAACATGATTTCATCGTTATTCAGTGTCGCGTTTATTTTTTCATAGATGGTGATGGCAGGGCTTTTTAAAAAAAAGCTGGTTAATTCTTGCTCCTCAATCAGCTGATGAAGCGAAGAGTGATAGATGACCGGGAAATCCCCGATACCGTCTTGATTTAAATCGGTGAGCGGGAACGAGCTGCCCCAGTCATTGCCCTTGCCGTTCTTGCTCCAGGTATTTCGTTCCCCCTGTCCGCCAAGGGTAACGGCCGGAATTGTGTTTTCCGATAGTTTATTCAAGGTAAAGATTTGGTCATTGGAACTGGCCCAAAGCTCAATCCCAATCTGGTTTTGGATCATGCGGTTGCCCTTAATCGTGTTTCTTGTTGCCTGGTCGATGTACAGGCCGCGCTGGTTCATGTAGAACGTATTATGAGCTATATAATTATCATTGGCCTGCAGGAGCAGAAGGCCGAATGATTGATTTCCATAGTTAACGATAAATTGATTATCTTCCAGCTTCAGCTGATTCGAGTTCATGATGGCTGCACCGCCTTGATTCATGGTGAAAATATTTCGTTTAAAAATATTCTCATCAGAATACATGTAATGTAAGCCATACCGGGTGTTGCTGATATTATTTTCATAGCTGTGGTTGTTGTTGGCATAATCAAAGAACATCCCGTCACGGGTGCCATCAATTGTATTGTGTTCCAGCAGGTTATCATTTGCGTAATAAATGTGAAGCCCATTTCCCTGAGCGGCAATTTCGCCTTTGCCCAGCCCTTTAATATCGTTGTAGCGGATTTTATTATGGTGTGCCTGGCTTAGATAAATCCCGTGAAAGGAATGGCGGATCCTGATGTGTTCAACGGTATTGTTGTTTGTGTAAATCTTGATAGCGGCATATTCCTCGGCCGAGTTCCGGTTCATACTTCCATGGGTCACTGTCAGCTTGCTCAGCTTCACATTTGGCGCTTTAACGGAAATGACGTTCCCGGTTCCGTCTCCTTTAATCACGGTTTTCTCCGAGCCAATCATCGTCAGCGGTTTATGAATGACAATATTGCCCTCGTATGTTTTATTTTCAAGCTGTAAGACCGCCCCCTCTTTCATGGAGTCGATCAATGCCTGCAAGCTTTCGGCTGCCATATATTTTTCTGGTTTTACCAAGATAAAAAGAGAAAAGAGAAAGATTAGGAGCGTTAATTTTTTCATGTTACTTTCGATCCTTCCATAGCGGAATCAGTAATAGAATAAACGCGGCAATCAGGAGATAGGCCCCGATGCCAAGAACACTGTTTGTGACAAAGTTGGCGACTGTATTATGTCCGATAATCGGCGGTACAAAAGGGTCAATCTTAATCGGTGCGTCCGGGCTTAAATTCGTTCCGAAATCGTGAAGCGCTTTTCGGAGGTCGAGAACACCGATAATTCCGCCAATCGTGAGTAAGCCGATCAACCCATAAAGAACGGATTTTTTTCTTAGAATGGCGGTGATTAGCGTAAGCACGACTAATCCCCCAACTAGATAGATTAAATAACCCAGTTCAGGGAAGTTCTCTTCACTAAAGTTTGCCATGCCGATGTAGTGGTTCAGGCCGTTGACAATATCTATTTCCCCCTCGAGCTTATTCGGATACACAATGATATTTAACCCTTCCGGATATTGCGGGGCAAAGAAAATCATTTTCCACCACGGGAAGAAAATTGACACCACCATCAGGATGGCTGAAAGGGCAATAAGTATAGCAGAGATAGCAGATAATTTGTTTCTCTTGGCATTCAAGTTAACCACTCCTTTTATAGTGAAAACATTTGATAAGAGAGATGGGTATCAAGTTTGTGAAATTGATACCCATCGCCTGCCAACATATTAATTCTTAGGTTTAACTAGGAAGTAACCGGTCATTTCCTGATGCAGGGCAGAGCAGAAGTTTGTACAATACATCGGATAGGTTCCGGCTTTATCGGCAATAAATTTCAATGTGTTCGTCTGTCCAGGTTGTACTTCCATGTTTAAGTTATAGCTGTTGATGGCAAATCCGTGCGTGATATCCTCATCAAAGTCGATATTGGTTAAATGGATTGTGACTTCATCGCCCTCATTGACTTCAATCACGTCAGGGCGTTTCGCTTTGGCGTCAAAGATAAATTTTGACCGCATCGCGATGCCGTAGACATCAACTTTGTTGCCATTCCGGACAATCCGCGCGTCGTCTTTCTTGTAGACGGCTTCTTTGTTCTTTTCATCTTTCGGATAGACTTCAATCGGGCTCAGCTTATCGGCTTTAATGATCTGTGCATAGTGTGGCTCAGGGTTCACCGGTGCCGATTGAATCACCTTCATCTTGCCGCTGATATCAATTAACTGCATCGATTCAGGGTGTGAAGGACCGACAGATAAGTAGCTGTCCTTGGCAATTTTATTTAAAGCAATCAGCCATTTTCCATCAGGTGCAACCGTGTCGCCTTCAGCTGCGACAGAGTGTCCCGGGGAATATTGAACAGGAACACGGTCTAAAGTTTTACCTGTTTTCGGATCCCATTTCACAATTTCAGAAGAAATGAACATCGTTGTGTAAGCCATTCCTTTGTCATCAAACTGGGTATGAAGCGGTCCAAGGGCATTTTCAGGGTTGACTTCTCGTTCCATGACAGATTCATATTTTAATATTGGAATCCCATTGCGGTCACCGGCAAAGTCTTGTTTTTCCACTGCCTTAAATGCCTTTTCAAATGAGAAGACCGTCATTGAAGGGGCAAGCTTACCGGAAGCGATGAAGTGTTTACCGTCCGGTGTGACATCCACGCCATGCGGTGATTTTGCAACCGGTACTAAATAAATACCGCCCTTTTGTTTTTCAGGGAAAATCATCTTTTGGCCGCCAACATCCTCGTACTTGCCTTCCTTGACCATTTGCTCAAGCTCTTTCCAGTTAAAAAGAACAATATAGTCACGGTCAGCCTGTGAAGCGTTGATTTCAAGGTTGGTTGTCGCTTCTTCTGTGTTGTAAGTCGTCATAACCGCCCAGTCAGCAGAGCCTTTTTTCCCGGCATCTGACAGGTCATAGGACCATGGCGGAAGGGCAACCTGGTAGGCGATATTGAGTTTTTGATTGTTTTGGTCAAATGTGACGGCACTCATTACACCGCGGTATTTTGTGCTGTAGTCGTCAAGTGATTCATATTTTTGCTCGAGCGGCACAGCGAATCGGGTTGGCAGGAACATATACTCCGTATTTTCTGTGACGAACGCCGCGCAGTGCGGGCCGCTTGTATTTGGCACTTTAATAATGTCTTTGACGGTAAAGGTTTTTAAATCCATCGCCGCTGCCCGGCTGTTGCCGACATCTGTTGCAAACATGTATTTTCCGTCATAATCGCCTTTTGTTTCCGAGAAGGCCGGGTGATGCAGGTCGCCCCATGTGTAATCACCCATTAATTTCTTCGAGTGCTCATCAAAACCGTAACCGGTTGCAGAATCTGGCGAGAATACCGGCACTGTCCGGATGTGACGCATCGACGGAACACCGTAAATAAACATTTGTCCGGAGTGACCGCCGGAGGCGAATAAATAGTAATCATCCTTTTGCCCGAATGGCACATATACCTTTTCTGCATCGCTCTTGTTGCTTGAAGCTGCTTCTGTGCCCGTTTTTGCGGAAAAATCAGCAAACGAGATTGTGGCGGCAACAAAGCCGGCCAGTAAGCCAGAAGCGATTGGAATCCATTTTTTCATTCCATTTACACCACCCTATGTGCTTATTTTTCAGATGCTTGTTTAAGCATGTCTAATACTTGCTGAAGTTCGTCATCTGTTAATGGGTTTCCGCCAATTACACCTGACATAACCGCTGATGTCGGTTCTTTTAAGAATTCTTCAATCGGTTTCCCATGCTTTCCTTCGACATTTTCAAATGCCTTTGAAAGGTCCGGTCCTGTTGCCCCGCCCTTTAAATTAAGTGCTTCAACGCTGTGGCAGCCTAGGCATCCTTTTTGATTCAGGATATTGTCATCACTGGCTGAAGCCGTTGTTGAATCTGCCCCTTTTGTATCCTTCGTTTCCTCTTTGGCTTGCTCGGGCTTACTTGTTTCCGTTTGCACCGTTTGTGATTCTTTACCGGAATCCCCCATGACATCAAACACTAGATAGCCAATACCAAAGCCAAGCAAGGCACTGATAACAAAGCTAATCAATACTTTTTGCAATGTTGCCCCTCCTTTTTGTCAAATGAACACCTTCATCCTAAATGCTTGACAATAGTAAATTTGTGATGTTCCGCACACTTTTTCAGCAATTTTTGAACGTTCTGTGAAGGGGAATGGGAGACGTTAGATAAATGCGGGGTTTGAAAAATTGAACGTTTTGTGAATCTCATCACTTCATTGGAGGATAAAGTGTTTTACAATTGATGGTAACTATCGTCTAATTGGGAAATGCAGAACGCAAATGTGAGAATGGGTGGTGGAAATGATGAATCAAGCGGATTACCTGAATGATCCAAACTTTGCCGTCTATAAGGGGGCAAAACATAGAGACTTACTAAAAAAGATTGTCATCTTCAAGGACTTATCCGATAAATCGCTTCGTGTGATTGAAAAGCGCATCCAGACATACGAGTTCAAAAAGGGGAAACAGATTATTGCGGAGGATGAGGCAGCCAAAGGGGTGTACTTTGTCGCTTCCGGGTCGGTAAAACTGACAAAACAGGATGAGAACGGAAATGAAATCATTGTCTGTATCAAGCAAAAAGGGGATATCTTTGCAGAGGCCTGTTTGTTTACCAGAAAGACAGAGTACTATCCGGCGACAGCTGTGATGCTGCAGGACGGGGAAATTCTCTATTTAGATAAGTATGAACTGGAAAGGGATTTATTTAACCATCCTGAGCTTGCGATGCAAATGATTTGCTATATGAGTGATGCTTTGAGGGAAATGACGTCCCAGCTGCGGGATGTGGCCCTGCTGGATGTGTATGCGAAGACGGTGAAGTCACTTGAGCGGCTGGGGAATAAATTTAATACCGGAAAAAACCGCTGGGAAATTGAAATTCCCTTAACGGTGCAAGAATTCGCGACCGTTGTCGGCACGACGAGAGAAAGCGTCAGCCGTGTGTTTTCGAAATTGAAAAAAGATGGCATTATTGATTTGAAGTCGAGGAAAATCGTTATTCTTGACTGGTGCTCGCTGTGTACTCTGCTGCATCGGGAATACTGAATTTTATAGTTTGACGTTACTGGCGGATAAGCCGTATTCACTGTCGGATAGTTTGACGTTACTGTCGGATACGCTGTATTCACTGTCGGATAAGTTGGCGTTACTGTCCGATACGCTGTATTTACTGTCGGATAAGTTGGCGTTACTGTCGGATACAAAGTAATTACTGTCAACTAGCCTTTTATTATTCAAAAAGCTAGTTAATTTAAACAGCTAAAAAAGAAAAAAGGCCCTTCGCAAGTGAAGGGCTTTTAATCTGTAAACTGATACGACCAAAATCGTTCGTTATTGATCCATACCATGACTTGCGGGTCTTGATTTTTCAACTTCTCTTCCATGTCTTTGAACATCTGCTCTGTCTGTGAGCGGTGTGCTTGAATGGCAGCGAGCTTTGTTTGGTTGACAGGGGTAATATCGTTGATGATGTTCGCCTCTCCAAGCTCCTCGACACAATTATTGGAGAAGGCCACACAGTGTAAGGTCGGCCTTGCGGCGGCAGGTATTTTCCCAACAGCCCTTACGACCGCCGCACCAGTGGCGTCATGGTCAGGATGGACGGAGTAGCCGGGATAAAACGTGATGATTAGGGATGGATTCACCTCATCGATCAGCGCTGTTATCGTATTTGTCATGAAATCTTCATCTTCAAATTCAATCGTTTTATCGCGGAAGCCAAGCATGCGAAGGTCCTGGATGCCTAAGACCCTTGCGGCTTCCTTTAATTCTTCTTTTCTAATTTTCGGAAGGTTTTCCCGATTGGTAAACGGGGGATTTCCCATGTTGCGTCCCATTTCCCCTAAGGTTAAACAAGCATATGTAACAGGGGTTCCATTGTTAACGTGCGTCGCAATCGTTCCGGATACACCAAAAGCCTCATCATCAGGATGCGGGAACACAACCAAAACATGGCGTTCTTTCTTCATGGACCATTCTCCTTCCCAGCTTTATTTAAACGGCGTACTGCTAATCTCCAATGCAACCGCCAATTTTCCATTATAATCGTGGCCGGCTAATAATAGATGGTTCTCTTCATCAATTTCGAAGTGCGTAAGGCCCTCGGCGTAGATCCAGCCAAGGTTTATTTTCAGACCGACACGGAAAGGACCGTTTCCGGTGATTTTCCCTTATCGAACCATTACTTCCCCGATAATTGCTCTGACCACTCTATGAAAATATATAGTGAAAGATTTTTATAAAACTCTTTTGTTAGTATTTTTTTTAATGTGATAATTACTAATTGGATTTAATTAACAAATGTATGGTATAATATAAATTAATTGAAGGTTGTCAATATTTTAAAAAAAGAGGGGATATACCTTTGGGAAAAAGTACTAATGTAATACGAAAAAGAGGGAAATTCAGGAAACTATTATTGACGATATTTGGTTCCTTCTTTGTAACTATAGCGATTATTAGCTATGGAATATACTACTTTTTTTATGATATGCAACACTTACCAACTGGAGAATATTTAACCGAAGAAACCTCACCGGATGGAAAATACACAGTTAAAGCATATCGTAATAACGGTAGTGCTACAGTTTCATACAGCATTCGTGGAGAACTAATTTTTAATGAGCGAAATAAAAAGTCTAAAAATATTTATTGGAATTATCGTGAAAATACTGCAATAATTTCTTGGATTGATAAGGATACCGTAGAAATTAACGGGCATCAGCTTGATGTACCTAATGAGAAGTTTGACTATAGACAACATTTAAGCAATTGAATGTTTCCTCAAACCCAGGAAGATTTCCGAAATATGCTTTTATGAAGTCTATGTATTTACCCTTGGTTTCTCCAATAGGAGGGGCCAAGGTATTTTCTTTAATTTCTCTAAATTCCGTGAAACCCCTCATTCAAATCCTCCTTATATCTCATCACTTCCAAAGTTTAGTAGGTATCTTATTCTTAGCTCTAGATCTTTTCTAAAGAACCACAAGTCCTCTTTATTTATTAGAAAACATAGGATTGTTTATTAGTAAAATCTCTTAATACACTAATCATTTATTTTCTTACAAAATACATGTGAAAAAACACCTATATTTTCCTTTCCTTTCACCTATTAATTGGTATAATTTTGTATATTATTACAAAAAATGTTTATTTTATAGTAAAAAAAGTGGTAAATTAATAGAGTCAGAATAAATAAACATCAAAATAATAAAGGGGAGAGTTTTCGCATGAAAAACAAAGGAAAGAGGAGAAGTTTTGGTAATAAAGTTGCTTTGATAAGCTCTGCTTTATCGCTCGGAATAACTCTAGTTGGTACAAATGTTGTATTCGCTAAACAAACTGAAAGTCCTGATTTATCATCAATAACATTGGGATTTAATTGTGATAATCAAAAAAGCGTAATATCAATAGACGGGAATAGAATAATAGATCCTGATCCCCGTGAATATTGTGGCGAGCTAGAACCAACACCAGTTCCAGTACCAACGTTTTATCCAAAACCAACACAAAATCCATTAATTATACCAGAGGAAACACCTATACCAGATCCATATCAAGATTCTGATCAGGATACAAATCCAAGTCCAGAAACTGTATTGGAGATAACAGACATAATTAAGGCAAATGCAGTTTCTCCTGATGGTGAGGTTTTATCAGAAGAAGACCAACAAGAAATTATAGGAGCAATAATTGAGACATTGAAACAAGCCAATATAATAAAAAGGGAAACACAAGTAGAGATCGATACAGATGTAGAAAATAGGATTAATATTTATAGTGTTCCAGATGGAACTAAGTCTACATTAGCTCAGCTATACCAATCAAATTTACAATATGCTAATAAAATAAAAAGTACATATCAAAACTTAATATGGGACTCTGGTCTGGGCGGTGCTGAATTATTTAGGCTAACAGCTTTTTTTGAATTGGTTAAAACGGGCGGACCGTGGGATCTTAAACAATACTTGGGCTACAGGTCAACTTATACTTTTAAAGGTACAAGCAAAACAGGGGAGTATATAGGAAATCATCATTTTGGATATATGGGTAAAGCAATCGGGCTGAATAATGAAGTTTTGAAAACTGGAGCTGGGTTTGAGCAAATTCGCCAAGGTAACTCAAGTTGGGAATTTATTAATTCATATTTTGATGATCCTAAAGATACAACAGCTATTATAGATGGATACTCAGATTATAGTGATGGCTACAAGTTTAAAACATATAAAGGATGGGTTTATAATAATGGGTGGTATTACTTTGATTCTTTTGGTAATAAGAAAACCGGTTGGCAGTATATTGGAGGAGTATTGTATTATTTAGATTCTACAGGACTTATGAGAACAGGTTGGTATTCGGTTAACAGAACATGGTATTATTTCAATCCTTCTGGTGAAATGCAAAAAAACTGGCTTTATGTTGGTGGAAAATGGTACTACTTAGGTACTTCGGGTGCCATGAGGACAGGTTGGCAACCTATTAATGGAAAATGGTATTATTTTGATTCTTTAGGAGCAATGAAAACCGGTTGGCATAATGATGGAGGAGCATGGTACTATTTGGATTCTTCAGGAGCAATGAAAACAGGCTGGTTAAAAGATGGTAACACATGGTATTATCTGGATTCGTCTATGGGGGCTATGAAAACCGGTTGGCAATCTATCGGAGGATATTGGTATTATTTTTATAGTAGTGGGGCTATGGCATATAGTACTACCATAGATGGCTATAAAATAGGACCAGATGGAAAAAGGTTATAAGATTTACTAGCAAATAAATATTTTATTCTAGAATCAGATGTAAATGCATAACTACAGGGTTGCGTTGGCAATCCTTTTTCTATGTGTGCCAGGCATGGCAACTATCTAGGTGGTGAAAGTCCACTGTGGGGGTACACATCGACCAACCACTAAGGAAGCGCAAGGTACTTATCGTGAGATAAGGGCTGGAGGAAGCGTGGAATAAAATCTTGGCTCGACGTACAGAAATCTGATACCAAGGCTTTATAAAGGGATAAGGCTCCATGACAAGTCAAAGTCCAAAAGATGTGCGTAACTTTATAGAGTAAATCAGGCGAGTAAAAGAGGAAAGATAGCTGTCTTACCCTGGGAGGTCTTGCGGATGTACGAAGTACAGTCGGAAAAAGTTAGCCGCAAGAAGTCAGCAGAAGCCATAGTAGTGAAATTAGTTCATGAAGGGCTGAACAATTTATAGTGTTTCAACACCACGAATGCGTAAGTGACGTACTCCGAATGTATTAATGGTGAAAGTATGAGCGTATCTTAAAGGCTAACCAAAATGGAGCTATCACTTACTACGTGAGAGGGAAGGAGAAACGAGTGTGGAACTTTTAGAACAGATTCTAAGTAATCAAAATATGAATGAAGCTTACCTGCGTGTCTATAAAAATAAAGGTGCGAGTGGGGCCGATGGAGTAACAGTCGAAGAACTAAAGCAATATCTGAGAGAGAATAAGGATGAACTACGTCAGCGCATCAGAACAAGAAAATACCAACCACAAGCTGCCTTAAGAGTGGAAATCCCAAAAGAAAACGGCAAGATGCGCAAATTGGGAATACCAACAGTAGTGGATAGAGTCGTTCAACAAGCCATTCATCAAGTTCTCAGTCCGATATTTGAAAAGCAATTCAGTGAATTCAGTTATGGCTTTAGACCAAAAAGAAGTTGTGAGATGGCTATTATAACAAGCTTGGAATTTCTGAATGATGGGCACGATTGGGTGATAGACATTGACCTCGAAAGATTCTTCGATACAGTCCATCACGATAAACTCATGCGAATTATTGCCAACACAATAGATGATGGTGATGTCATCTCGTTAATCAGAAAATACTTAGTCAGTGGAGTCATGGTGAAAGGGAACTATGAAGAAACACCAGTCGGGACTCCGCAAGGAGGAAACCTTAGCCCGTTATTGAGTAACATTATGTTAAATGAACTCGATAAGGAACTAGAGAAAAGAGGACTACGGTTCGTGAGATACGCTGATGACGCTCTCATCTTTGTAAAGAGTGAGACAGCAGCAAACAGAGTGATGAAATCAATCGTGAGATTTATAGAAGAAAAACTAGGATTAACAGTCAATGTGGAGAAGAGCAAAATCTCTCGCCCAAAAGATTTAAAATTCTTAGGCTTTGGATATTATTATGATACTAAAAACAAGAGGTATCAAGTAAAACCCCATCCCATGTCAATACAGAAGTTCCAAAGGAAGCTTCGAAAATTAACCAAACGAAACTGGAATGTTCCGCTAGACTTAAGAATTTTAAAACTGAAACAAGTCATATTTGGGTGGGTTAATTACTTTAGAACTTCGAATATGAAAAAAGCTATGAATGAGATAGATATGAAGCTTCGCTCCAGAATTAGAGTCATCATCTGGAAACAATGGAAGGTGCCAAAGAAACAAATTAAGTCGCTTATTCAATTAGGGATTCCGGAGGAAGAGGCGAAAGGACTAACCTTGTGCCGAAGAGGTTACCGGTATATTGGATTATCGAAAGTTGTTCAAAGAGCAATTTCAAACAAAAGACTAAAGCAGAGGGGACTGCCCTCTGCCTTAGAACATTATCTAAAAGTACACACTGTAATATAAATTGAACCGCCGTATACGGAACCGTACGTACGGTGGTGTGAGAGGGGCGAAAATA
>NZ_JBMPZU010000011.1:0-142722 GCF_049463095.1 Neobacillus sp. 19
CTATCCAAAGACCACTATTCAGTCGTGTGTTATTCATGAATTACGTAATAATGTTAAGTATGTTCCAAATAAAGACCGTAAGGCCGTTATGGATGATTTAAAGAAAGTCTATAAGGCTGTTACTCTTGAAAAGGCTGAAATTGCCTTTGACGAATTTAAGGGGACATGGGCAAAAAATACCCTGCTGTTGTGAAATCTTGGGAGGCTAATTGGCTCGAACTTACTGCCTTCTTCTCGTACCCTGTAGAGATTAGGAAACTAATCTATACCACGAACACGATAGAAGCCTTCCATAGACAATTGAGAAAAGTCACGAAAACCAAGACCGCTTATCCTACCGACAATGCACTCAAAAAGATTGTATATCTGGCTACAGTGGGTGTTACGGATAAATGGACTAATCCTATTCCGGGTTGGATAGAATGTAGACAACAGTTTGAGATTATGTTTGAAGGGCGGCTTGGGAAGTAATTCTGTAAGTTACCCTTTATAGAGTTAGGGCTACGCCCTAAGGGTTTATCGCTTTTGTTCTCCCAAAAGGAAAAAGAGAGGAAAATTCCCCTCTCCTTTTGTACAGAACCCTATTAGGTGCTCGGGTTGCTCCCCAGCATTGCCCTATCCCCCTAGTAGGTAAGAACATTGTAATGTCAGTATAGTCTAAAATAAGGTAATTCAACCATTTACACAAAATAATTTACATTCCCCCGTTCCGTCGGAAAAATCGCCAAAAGGGTATCCAATAGAGGACATAGGAGCCCGTTCCGCCGAAGAAATCCCCAAAAAGGTATCCAATAGAGGTTATTGGAGCCCGTTCTGCCGGAAAAATCGCCAAAAGGGAATCCAATAGAGGTCATAGGAGCCCGTTCTGCCGAAGAAATCCCCAAAAGGGTATCCAAAAGAGGTTATTGGAGCCCGTTCCGTTGGAGAAATCCCCAAAAGGGTATCCAATAGAGGTTATTGGAGCCCGTTCCGGCGAAAAAACGATCAAAAGGGTATCCAATAGAGGACATAGGAGCCCGTTCCGGCGAGAAAACCATCAAAAGGGAATCCAATAGGGGTCATAGGAGCCCGTTCTGCCAAAGAAACCCCCAAAAGGGAATCCAATAGAGGTCATAGGAGCCCGTTCCGTCGGAAAAACGATCAAAAGGGTATCCAATAGAGGTCATAGGAGCCCGTTCCGTCGGAAAAACGATCAAAAGGGTATCCAATAGAGGTCATTGGAGCCCGTTCCGTCGGAAAAATCCCCAAAAGGGTATCTTACAAGACTCATAGAAGCCCTGACCCGCCGATCATCTTACGAAAAAGGTATCTTATAAAAAATAAATCCAACTGGAGTATCTTGGGTGATTCCTTAAATTTGGATTCCTTGATAAAATATTGTTAGTTTTAAAAAAAATGGTAGTTTTCAAGATGGAGAGGGATATGCTTTGGGCAAAAGAATGATTGCGGCACTCACAGCGTTCATGTTGGTTCTGCCGAGCGCGGGACTTGCGAATACGGGCGCAGAAAGCCGCGGAAACAGCGTTATAAAAACAACCACGGAGCCAACATCCAGCGGGACAACCATGTCTTCGCAGCCAACAGAACAAGCAGGACGTACTTCAACAGAACCGGAACCGAATTCACCGACGATTGAGAGCGTGACCATCACTCCGGATGATGCAAAACCGGGAGACATCATCACGATCACGGCAAAAATCAACTCCCCGGTGTATGGGATAAAAAAGGTGCAGGCAAATCTGAATGGTTCCACGGGCAAGCAAATTGACCTAAGGTACAATAGCACGGACGGCACATGGACTGGCACCTATCAAGTCCAGGACTACGACCATCAGGGAAAATGGCATCTGGCCTTCTATATCTATGGAAGTGAATATTGGTGGTACCGTGACACGGATCAGTCGATTACGGTGGTCAATCCGAACGAAGACCGGGTGAATCCTGTCATGACCAGCTTCCGCTTGGAGCAGCAGCCGGTGAAAGCGGGCGAGCCATTTAGCGTGACAATCAAAGCGGCCGACACTTCTGGTATCAAGTCGGTGAAGGCAGATTTTCGGATGCCGAACGGCTCGACGATGGTCGGGCAGCCGCTGACCTACGACAGCAAGACCGATCAGTGGAGCTTCAGTTACACCTTTTCAGGAAACACAGAACCGGGCACCTGGGGCGTGATAGTTCAAATCACAGATTTGGCAGGCAACGTGACAACCGAAATCAAGGACTTTGAACTTGCCAATGCGAATGCGGATTACACCCCGCCAAAGGTCGAGAACATTACCGTCAGCAAACAGGCACTCAATTTAGGGGATCTGCTAAAGGTCACAGCGAAAATAACTGATGACAAATCAGGTGTCCTCTCAGCCGAACTGCACTTTTCCGGGAAAAATTACTACCAATCCCAGCTGGCCTACAATCCTGCCACTGGATTATGGGAAACTACTTTCCAGGTGCATCGCTTTATGGAACCTGGGACCTACAAGCTGGATCTGCAAGTGTACGATAAAGCCCAGAATTTAGTCTATCCGGAAATGAATCAAACGGTCCGGATTCTGTTAGTAAAGCCTGTGGTCAATCAGGTAACCGACAGCGATAAAGTTGTGGCCGGTCTGTCACAGGCAGGGACGAAAATCGAAGTAAAAGCAGGCGAAACAGTCATTGGCACTGCCACGGCCGGTGCAGATGGCAGCTTCTCCGCCCCGATCGCAGCCCAAAAGCAAGGGACTAAGTTAGTTGTTTCAGCAACTGCCGCTGATTCAGGGAACGGAGCCGAGGAAACAACGATTACCGTTGCAGCGAAAAACCCTGCAGGCTGGGTGACCACCGACGGCAAGCGCTACTATTACGATCCTGTCACCTTTAAGCCGAAAACAGCCTGGTTTTTGCTCGGCACCACTTGGTACTACGCTAACAACACCGGCGTGGTGCAAACAGGCTGGCTGAAGCAAGGCACCACCTGGTATTACCTCACCGGCAGCGGCGCGATGGCGACCGGCTGGCAAAAGGTCGGCACCAGCTGGTATTACTTCCACAGCAGTGGCGCGATGCTTACCGGCTGGCAAAAAGTCGGCACTACTTGGTATTACCTTTACGGAAGCGGCGCGATGGCCACCGGCTGGCTAAAAAACGGCACGACCTGGTACTATCTTGATAACAGCGGAGCGATGCGGGTCGGCTGGTTAAAACTCGGCACGACCTGGTATTACTTTAACAACAGCGGCGCCATGGTCACCGGCTGGGCCAAAATCTCAGGCAAGTCCTATTACTTTTACAGCAGCGGGGCATTGCGGTAATCGGATAATGATTCGATTTATGAAGACCTAACGGGCCGCCAATTCACGTGGATTGGCGGCTACGTGTGTTTCTAAGTGATCCTTTTAGAAAAAGTGAAAAAAGGAGAAAATACGATTGGAGTTCGTTTCTGTGGGGAATTTGTTGAAATGGTATCTAATAAGACTTATAGGAACCCGTTTCACAAAAAGATCCCCTGAAATGGTATCTAATAAGACTCATTGGAGCCCAATCCATCGGGAAACTCATCAAAAAGGTATCTTATCAGACTTAAAAGATATCTCCTCCAAAAATTCAAATCGAGAGATCGGTCGCAGACACGTTGCAATTACATAGAACCCCTTTGTATAAATATGGTAAAAGTGGAATATAAAATTAGGATGTTCCGGAGTTTCTGCCCTGATTAAATTTTTCGAGTATATGGTGTGAAGTTCCATTATATTAGGAGGTGTACGATGAAAAATAAGGATTTGGTTCTGTCTATTTTTTTAAATGCGTTTTTAGGCTATTTATGGATACTTTTCAAGGAACATATTAATGGGATCGGATTGGACAATCCTTTAATTGGATTAATTATGATATTTTGCGGTAGTTGGTGTTTTTGGGAAATCGTAAATAGAATAACTCCTTTTAATGAATATAAAAGAAGTCATCCCGTAAAAATTGCTGGATTTGTTTCTTTTGGGATGGTGCTTATTGTTAATTTGTTTGTGAATTTAAATTAAAGGCATACAAATTGTTCATAAACTCTTAGTGGAATGCCTTTTATCAGAAGCAATCACTATTAATATAGTTCCAACAAATAATAGGATACCTTCAATTACTATGGACCAAATACGAAATGGCAGAATAGTAGCCAATGTCACTCCTGCCAAATTTAAAGTGAATCCGATTGCAAATATTCTGTTATGTGGTAATGATTTTACTTTATTGATAATAACTTCTTCCCCCTTTTGCCAGTACAAATTTCATCACTTCTTAGTACACAACTGCGTCCTATCTTTCTCTTAATTTTACACTACATTCCCATCAATTTGGAAAATAACCTTGTTTTTATTCTATATTCATAATGTAAATAGTGAACTCGTTACTGTCATAGCGGCGCTATTTTTTTGCGATAGCAGAATTGCTGCTTCATTTTATTGAAGTAATTTGTACGAATAAAAGGGGGAAATGTAGTGGAAACAATTGAAATGGTAGAGGTAGACGAGGGGAACTTAGACGACCAGGGAGGTTATTGTCTTCGCAGCAGGCCAAATTCAACCGGGTACATGAACAAAGAGTTATCCCATAAAGGAGGAGTTTAAAGATCCATGTGGAAAAAATATATCACCGCCATTTCGAATGAATACCATTTTAAAGACCCCGCCACCGAGAGCGAAATCACCCAGATTCAAATGGAATTAAATGTCGAACTCCCAGATGAATTAGCCAGTTTATTTAATGAAACAAACGGTGTTTTCGACAAGTGGAATTGTCCTTTGATTTGGTCCACCTCGCAAATTGTGAAGGACAATCTCTTTTTTAGAAATTTTGAGGATTATACAGATATTTACATGCCGTTTGATCATTTGTTCTTTTTCTCGGACGCAGGGAATGGCGATTTATTTGCCTACGCCATATTAAAAAACGGAACCATCGAAAAAACCGATATCTATGTATGGAATCACGAGGATGACAGCCGGACCTGGGTAGCCGCATCATTAGAACAATTCATTGAAGGCTGGGTAACAGGTAAAATTTCGGTATAGTTTTTTACTTATTCCAGAAAGGAGGATAAAGACGAGTTTGAAATTACTTTTTGCTATTTTACTCATGATGTTAGGCAGCATTTTGATTGCATTAACCATTGATAACCTTGGTCAGATAGGTAACATAATAAAGAATATAATAGGGGTTGGATGTTATCTAGGGGCGGCTTTTATTGCAAAAAGGAAAGGGAAACCCGCTCATTACCCGGAAAGAGAAAAAAGAAAGTCAATCGGTAAATGAAATCCAGTTACATTGACCAAAGCAGGAAAAAGAGGACCCGATCGGTAAATGAAATAGGGTTACATTGACCAAAGCAAGAAAAAGAGGACCCGATCGGTAAATGAAATCGGGTTACATTGACCAAAGCAGGAAAAAGAGAACCTCATCGGTAAATGAAATCAGGTTACATTGACCACAGCAAGAAAAAGAGGACCCGATCGGTAAATGAAATCGGGTTACATTGACCACAGCAAGAAAAAGAGAACCTCATCGGTAAATGAAATCCAGTTACATTGACCAAAGCCAGAAAAAAAGCACCCAATCGGTAAATGAAAGCCGGTTACATTGACCAAAGCCAGAAAAAAACCACCGATTCGGTAAATGAACTCGGCACCAATGAACCAACCCCCACCAAAAAGCCAGTCCCCGCACTCCAGGGACTGGCCAACTAACTTTCATCAATTATACTCGTAATCAAAATTTCCAGAATAGTAGTGGTGGAACTTGTGCGCCGCGTCGAAGTAGTCCAGCGATACCCGGAACGCCTTCCCGTCTTTGTCCCAAAAGACGAGCATGATGACATCCGCGGCACCAGTTCCCAAATCCTCCGCGCCGAAGTCGTCGGCACTCCACTTCACAGCCTTAAAATCACCTTCGCCCGCAACCTTCAACGTATAAAGCCAATACTTTTCTCCCTCAATTCCAACCAGATCGTGGTAGCCCGTTCCAACCTTCTCAACAAGCTCAGCCTTGGTGATTCCGACATTAATCGACTTTTTCAAATCCTCAACCACCGACACCACCGCCGCACTCCCGGCATACGACATTCGGCCATCATCCATCAAGTAGTACCCGCTAACGAAATTCTGCCGCATCATCCCGCCAGACCGCGGATCAAAATAATACCGGCCGCCGGCAAGCTCCTGCCACCCCGTCACCATCGCACCACTCTGATCCAAGAAGTAGGTCATCCATCTTTCCTGAAGCCAGCCCGTCCGCATCGCCCCAGAATGACTCAAATAGTACCAGCGCCCGCCATCGAGCAACCATCCCGTCTTCATCGCGCCCGACTGACTCAAATAGTACCAGCGTCCGCCATCCTGCATCCACCCAGTCTTCATCGCACCCGACCGCTCCAAGTAGTACCAGCGCCCGCCGTCCAGCACCCATCCAGTCCGCATCGCGCCCGAACCATCTAAGTAATACCACTTGCCGCCATCAAGCATCCAGCCGGTCCTCATCGCGCCTGACTGCTCCAAGTAATACCATCGCCCGCCATCAAGCATCCAGCCGGTCTTCATCACACCAGCCCGGTCCAAATAGAACCAGTCCTTGCCGTTCAGCAACCAACCCGTCCTCTTCACGCCAGCATCCACATAACGCCACTTCCCGCTATCAACCGTCCACCCCGCCGACGCCACCCCCGGATACCCCAGCAGCAGCAGTGCCCCCAACATCAAAGTCCAAACCTTTTTTTTCAAAATAAACTCACCTCATGTTTTTATGACCTGTTAACCTATTAAAATTAGTCCAAATTGCTGAAAATCCTTCTAAAAATTTCAGTCAAAATTTGCATCCCCTTAAATCGATAAGGTCAAACAAAAAAGGAGAAAATTCCCCAAAAAATCATCAGACTTTCGATGGAGGAAAAGGAAAGGGACAAATACCTAGTCAGGCCGAGGCCTGACATTTTTGGCTGACAAGCAGTGCCATCAAGAAGGAGTTTCGGCTAAAAAGGAGGGGGCAGCGAGTAAAAAGGGAAAAGGAGCGAGTAAGCATGAGAAAGTGACGAGTAAAACGCGAAAAGCGACGAGTAAAGTGGAGAATTCATCGAGCAAAATGAAGAATATGGCAAGTATCAAAAACCTGAAAAATGGTAATTTAAATGGACCTTCGAGAAGGAATATACCATAATAAAGGGGCTACAACACGGTAAAGGGCAAGAGAAGTTACCTGAGCCAGGCTGATCGCCTGGCTTTTAACTTAAAAAAGGGAAGTGGTCGATACAAGGCCAAAACCCGTCGATAAAACAATAAAACCTATCGACATCGACCTCAAACCCTCATCCGTAAGCCCACACAATCAAAAAACCCGGCTCTCTTTAAGTACCGGGTTCGCATTAGTGATCCAAACTTCTCAATCACACTGCAATGCACAATGAAAATCAATTAATGAATCAAAATTTACCTGGATCCTTAACCTTTATGGAGGCCACTTCTCCGCAGTCCTTGCAAAATGTATAAATAAGGGAAGAACCTATACTGAAAAATTTGTCTATCGGATAAAGCTTTGCATGATTATTGCTTATTTTTCCTTGTGTAAATGAAGTACTTCCACAAGCCTTACACGTTTCCTGGGTAGTGCCACTCATATCATCACCTCAAATAATCGTTACGTCTATTTTAAGTGATGGAGATTTATTATTTCCAATAAAATGCAAGGAACCCAACCGAAAAACTAAACACGCTGCACATCAAGGGGCTGGTTCACTTTTCGTAGTTTCTGTTTTTGGCAGATTAGAAAGGTACTCAAATAATTGCGTCAGATACTTGTTTAGTTCAAATCCATCCTCATTCGCAAACTCCGAAAATAGCAGACCGCTTTCCTTCATCTCCGAATCCCCCTTTAATAAGTGCTATCAACAGTATGGGCAGTCTAGCAATCTTTTAAACATTATTTTTTACACAAAAAAAACCAGCTCCCAAATAGCGGAACTGGTTCGTCACTTCACTTAACCATTCAAATCATTCATTTCTTTCAAGTATTCGCCCCATTCAATCCAGATCGTGTCAGTATCACTACTGCAGTTAATGAGATACTGGTCGCGAACGGTTTTGAAGTTGAAAAACAAGGTGGTTTCGATGTCTGCCCTTAAAGTTTCGATGGTGGTCGGGATGCCCAACAGAATCGCGAGCTCGGCCGTTAGATCCGCGTACTGCTTTTTGGCGCTCGTGAGCCCTTTCGTGGACGCCCATCCGACTGATTTGCCGTTCGCAACTAATTGGTATTCTCCAGCCTCGATCCGATTCACGGCGACATCATACTTCCGCGCAATCTCAGAGACCTTGACCAACAGCGCATCATTCGGAATCCACGTGCCATCAGGGCCAATTTTTTCGCCATTAATCACGGTATTCACCGCCATCACACCGCTTGGATAAAAATAATACTTGTTCGTACCAATCGATTTCCAGCCGGTGACCATCGCTCCGGACGGATCCAAATAATAGGTGCCGCTGCCGTGTTCCAGCCAGCCTGTCCGCATGCCGCCGCGCATATTCAGGTAATACCAGCTGCCGCCGGTGTACACCCAGCCCGTTTTCATGACGCCTTTCGGATCAAGAAAATACCATGTGCCGCCGTCCTTCACCCAGCCCTTCATAGGACCATTTTCACCGTAATAATACCAATTTCGGCCAAGCTGAATCCAGCCGGTTTTCATCGCACCGCTGCTGTTAAAATAATACGTTGTCGCCCCCACAGTCAGCGGTGCAGTCCGCATCGCACCGCTTTTTTCAAGATAGTACCATGCACCGCCATCCTTCACCCAGCCAGTCTTCATGGCGCCACTCGCATCAAAGTAATACCACACGCCGCCAACCGCGGCCCAGCCCGTTTTCATCGCGCCGCTCGAGCTGAGAAAGTACCATTTGCCGCCTTGTTGCAGCCAGCCGGTTTTCATGATGCCCGTTTTGTAATCTAAAAAGTACCACGTATTCTTATCCTTGATCCAGCCTTTGTAAGGGGTTTGGACCTCAAGATAATAGTACCAATATCCATCCTCCATCTTAATCCATTTCGGAAAAGGCACAAATCTGTGGAAACGATTATTTTCCTTGGTGATCCAGCATGGATACCCGTCCTTATCATCATCGAGGTTATAAGGATCATTCGTTGCACTGAAGCCATTTCCTGTCCAGAACATCATTAATGTGAAATCATCCTCGTAATCTGCGCACGTCCTGCCTATGGCAGCAGAGGCAGGCGCCTGCAAGCAAAGAGTAAAGATAAAGGCAAGAAACGCTGTAAAAAGAACTTTCTTCATAGAAATCTCCTAATCTACAAGTTATTTCCTTAAATATACGATTTTTTCCATAGAAAAACCAGTACCTTTTCAAAAGATACTGGCTGGTTTGCGAAGATTAGTAGAATCGCTTAAATGCTGCAAAATGCGCGGTGTAGTAATTGCTTTTTAAATTGGAAATCATGATCCCGTACTTCTCATCGGCGTGGATGAATTGGTTGTCGCCGAGGTAGATGCCCAGGTGGGAGATTCCCTGTTTATAGGTATTTTGAAAGAATACGAGATCGCCTGGTTTCGGGCTGTCGACATAATAGCTGCGGTCATAATAGCCCGCGGCGGAATAGCGGCCGATCTTGTTGCCGGCCTGGTTCGCGACATAATAGATGAACCCGCTGCAATCGAAACCGGACGTAGTGCTGCCACCCCACACATATGGCGTTCCCATTAAGCTCTTTGCCACAGTGACCATCTTCGTTGAAAAATCACCCTGCGGGACAGGTGCCGGTGCCGGAGTTGGCGCAGTACTCGCCGTGCCCGTTACCTTCAGTTTTTGCCCGACATAAATCATATCGGAGGATAAGCTGTTCAACGCCTTCAAGTTTGCCACAGTCATGTTGTATATGCCGGCAATCTTGCCAAGCGTATCCCCGCTTTTGACCACATACTCACCAGATGCCGGCGGCTGTACGGCTGCTGGAGGAGGAGTCACAGGAGTCGGAGCGGACGCACCCGTCACTTTCAGCTTCTGCCCAACGTAAATCATGTCTGAGGTCAAGTTATTCAATGTTTTCAATTGCTGAACCGTCATGCCGAATTGGACACCAATTTTGCTGAGACTGTCGCCGCTTTTGACAGTGTACTCACTCGTTGGGGCTTGCACACCCGGTGTCGGAGCAGGTGCTGGCGTCGGTGCCGGTTTCGCCGGCTGTGGCACAGTTATGGTCACCGTTTGGCCGGGAGCGGATACTTTCAAGACTTGTCCAACATAGATCAATGTGCTTTTCAGTCCATTCCACTGCTGCAGCTCGCCGACCGTCACGCTGTAGCGGTTGGCGATTTTGATCAGCGCGTCACCGCTGACAACGGTATAGGTGGTCTGCTGTACAGCCTGGACAGTCGAAGTCTCGGGAGCGGTGGAAATTTGCAAAATTTGATTTTCATAGATACGGTCGGATGTCAGACCGTTCTGGGCTTTAATGCCATTGACAGTCGTCTTATATTTCGAGGCAATTTTCGATAGGGTGTCGCCTTTTTGGACTTTGTATGTATCTGCAAGGGCCGAACCAGCAAAAAGCGTCGAAAAAAGAGCAGTTGTCGATAGCGTGCGAACAATAGTTTTCTTCATCTAGTAAAAATCACCTCAAAATTTCATATTTTTCTCCATTTTACCATAGTTTGCTAGCGTTTTGAGGGAAAATATTGCGAAACTCGAAGAATTCACAAGAATAATAGTGGGTTTTGCCGTAGTAATTTGGCGGAAACCAAATCGCGGAGGCACTTTCATGGAAAAAATCCGCCTCGATTCCAGAAGAGATACATTCAATGAGCGAATTTGCGGGTGTAATGGGCGAATTCCACCGTTTAATGGGCGAATTTCATGGTCCAATGAGCGAATTTCCACATCTAATGAGCGAATCTAAAAAACAACAAACTTACAAAAAATTGAAAACGGTGCCTGACACCATAAACAACACAAGGATAATAGAAAGGGTGTCAGGCACCACGTGGGATTATTTTCCTATTTGGAGTGTGCTTATGAGGACAAAACTCCCAAAATGTGTGAACAAGAATGGAATAAGAAGGATTC
Organism: Neobacillus sp. 19; assembly: GCF_049463095.1. NCBI lineage: Bacteria > Bacillati > Bacillota > Bacilli > Caryophanales > Bacillaceae > Neobacillus > Neobacillus sp. 19. Next base: position 11,091 of record NZ_JBMPZU010000011.1, read on the forward strand.
TGGCGTGTTCCCGCTGAAATTATATTTGTATATTCCAATTTTAGGGAGATGTCATCATGAGAAGTAGCCGGCCTTATAAATCTCCATATGCTGCCATGCTTTGGTCACTTGTGCTCCCGGGTTTTGGGCAGCTGTACAACCGGGAATACTTGATCGGTATAGCACTGCTGGTATTAGAGTTTTTGATTAATCTAAAATCAAACTTAAATTTGGTACTCCTCGATGCATTTGATGGCGACCTTCATTCTTCCCAGCAATTGATTGATTACAGCTGGGGCCTGTTCTATCCATCACTTTACGCATTCGCGATGTGGCAGGCGTATAATGCGGCAATCGTCAATAACAACAAGCTCGAAGGCAAAGCGGTCGAAAAAAGAACCTATCTCTCCGGCTTCTTTATCGGCCTGGCCATCGGAATGGATTTGGGTCTGTTTTTGCATGACTCCCCCTTCATGAAGGTCTCTACATTTCTAGACAATCCCGTGTTAAACGGCATCATGTTTGGAATGCTGTGCGGCATCATGGCACACCTCGTGGAAAATAAATATTATCGAAAAAAACAAAAATGAGAAGGTTATGGGAGCCGATCTCGCCATTCTTGAATGAATCTTATCTACCATCTTTATGGTGGATTTTTTTTGCTTTTCTAAAGTTACCTTTTTGATAGTCGGCACAATGTAGAGAATTAGCAAGCGGGCCAGAGTGCCCGTGCAATCCGAAAAAGTGGGGGAACGGGCACTCTGAGAGGCTCACAGTGCCCATGCAGCCCAAAAAAGTGGGGGAACGGGCACTCTGAGAGGCTCACATTGCCCGTGCAATCCGAAAAAGTGGGGGAACGGGCACTCTGAGAGGTTCACAGTGCCCATGCAGCCCAAAAAAGTGGGGGAACGGGCACTCTGAGAGGTTCACAGTGCCCATGCAGCCCAAAAAAGTGGGGGAACGGGCACTCTGAGAGGTTCACAGTGCCCGTGCAATCAGAAAAAGTGGGGGAACGGGCACTCTGAGAGGTTCACAGTGCCCGTGCAATCCGAAAAAGTGGGGAACGGGCACTCTGAGAGGCTCACAGTGCCCATGCAGCCCAAAAAAGTGGGGGAACGGGCACTCTGAGAGGCTCACAGTGCCCGTGCAATCCGAAAAAGTGGGGGAACGGGCACTCTGAGAGGTTCACAGTGCCCATGCAATCCAAAAAAGTGGGGGAACGGGAACTCAGAGAGGTTCACAGTGCCCGTGAAATCCAAAAAAGTGGGGGAACGGGAACTCTGAGAGGCTCACAGTGCCCATGCAGTCCGAAAAAGCGGGTAGAAGGGAACTCTAAGCGGTTCACAGTGCCCGTGCAATCCAAAAAAGCGGGTAGACGGGAACTCTGAGAGGTTCACAGTGCCCATGCAAGCGAATACCAGTCACAACGGTTGCTATGCCCCGAAAAAAATCCTCAAACAACAATATCTACCCATCTCCCGCAAGTAAATTTCAATAAGAGTTCCAACCACCCCTCAAAAAAAGTAAAGTAAGCTTGCCATCCAAGCTTCAGGTAAAGTACACTTTACGTAAAGTTAGCTTTACTTTGCGCCGCGAGGGGACACCGATTTTTTAAAGGAGCCATTATGAAAAATTCAATTCGGGAAAAGCGGACGTCGCTGCATATTACGCAGGAGGAGCTTTCGGAGCTGCTGCGTGTATCAAGGCAGACGATCATTTCACTGGAAAAAGGCAAGTACAACCCATCATTAGTCTTAGCACACAAACTTGCACAGCTCTTTGATTGCAGGATTGAAGATTTATTTACGTTTGAGGGGGAAGAAAATATTGATGGATAATCTAGTTGGCGTTTCAGGATTATTGCTGGGGGTGGTGATCACAATTATCGTTCATATCGTGGTCAACCGAGTCGGGGCAAAAAAGCATATGTTTGATGAGCGGCAGAAATTCATCAGTACCAATGCAAGAGCCATGTCCTGGAATGTCACCACGATTGTGATTTTGGCTGCCTGGGCAGTGGTGATTATCATCGAGGGGATTTCTCTTTCATTTTTCATCATGACGGGGATCTATGTGCTCCATTGCTCGTCGCTGTTTTTGACGAGCGCGTATTTTGCCAATCGAAACTAAACCATGAGGGAGATGAGGATCATGTCAGCTGAAAAAAAGTGCCCGGTATGCGGCGGCAGTGAGTTTGCTCAAGGAACGGATTTCATGGCGATCAGGCCGTTGGATAAAAAACTCGCCATGGGGGTCAATAAGATCTATACCTTTTGCCTGGATTGCGGGGAGATTGTATCGACAAGGGTGGAGAACCCCGGAAAGTTTAGGAAATATCTAGAGTGAAAGATATAATGAGAGTTTATAAAGATAAAATCGAAGGACATTTATTCTGCATGGGCTATTTAACCCAACACCATATTGTCAAAATTCATACAATTTACACAACTCCCTACTGGAAATGTATTTACAATTCTATATCCTTCAAGTAAAATAGGAAAATAGTATGAAATGGAGGGGGATATTGGGAGTTGGAGCGGGAAGAAAAGAAGAGTAGCCCGGATACCGCTAATTTTTCAGAGATTGTGAAAAATGCGTATGATAAGGGCGTCAATGAGACAGAAATCACGCTGGAAAAATTGATGGAAGAATTAAAAGCCGATTTGCGACAATTGGTTGTTGGCTAACAATATAGTATAGATTCAAAAGGCTATTAGGAGGGACACTTCTTGATGGCTTTTTTTGCGTTTGCTTTCAACTATTAAAAGCTTAATAAATGATGAAAGTAAATGGTCCCCGTCCCCAAGCCCATTAATCAAAATCTTAATGACAACACACCCCTCTAAATGTTACAATAAGTGTAAAATTACACCACGTCAAAAGGAGGGGACACCCGTGAAAAGGGCATGTATATTTACTCTCTTTAACTTTGGGTGGTCGATTAGTTTAGCGACGTTTATGCAGCAATACATTGAAATTATGCTTATTCAGCTATTTCTTGTGCCGATTGGTACGATTGTGCTGGCCTTGGCTGCGACGCGGCATCCGCTATGGGCACCGCTTATTGTCTTCACATCGGGTCTGACCTACACAGTTTGCTACAGCATCTATAATTATGACACCTTCATTATTTATAACCACTTCAGTGACATTTTTGATGATTTGGCCTTCGTCTCAGCGGTGCTCACGTTCATTCCCACACTATTCTTGTTCCAAATGAAAAGGGCTAGAAAAAATTAAATGATATACAAAATGAAGAGAACGAATTTCGGGAACTGTTTGATTACGAAATGAGTTCTCTTTTTCTCTGTTTTCATTAATTCGTTTAATAAATGATCTAAGTGCTGGCTGCATTCAAGCGTTTCGGTCGAAGTTGGCCCATACTTTTCGGCTAATTCAAACATTTCATTGCGATAGACTTCGATCAGGTTTAATAAATATGACATCTAGAGACACTCCTAGTAAGTAAATTCGAGTAATAGATAGGCATATAATACCATTTATGGGGCGTTTTGTGACAGAAAAAACCAATTTTTTGGTTTAAAATGTGAAATTTGTTAGGAAAGTAGCCAGTTTGTTACTTAGGGGAACAAATGACATAATCTATTCCGGTTTCTATGACAATTCTCCAAAAAAATAGGAGAAGGAATGTTTCCCGAATTTCCAACCCCATCATCAAAGCAGCCCTCATCTACGACGCAGTTCCTTCTCATTATTCCACAGTTTCATTCGATCCTATCAATCTTGCTTGAATTCCAAACGATTCTTAAACGTAAACCTCTGGTGCACGGGAACCATCCGCTTGAAGTAAAAACCCAAACTCCTCAATCTCCCCCGCCAGCAACGGTTTACTAAAATAGTAACCTTGCGCATACTTGAGGCCAGCGGCAAGTAAATAAGTAATTTGTTCCTGTGTCTCCACACCAACGGCAATAATCGCAATCTCCAGCTCTTCTTCCAGGGCAACAATAGACTTAATCATCGCATCCTTCGCAAACCGATCCTCGCTCAGCGTGGGCTCACCCCCGCTCATGGCAAACCGATCCTCGCTCAGCGTGGGCTCACCCCCGCTCATCGCAAACCGATCCTCGCTGAGCGTGGGCTCACCCCCGCTCATCGCAAACCGATCCTCTTTCTGCGCAAGTCCAACTTCGCCCATCGCACCCCCATCCTGGGCCATCGTATCCCCAACTCCAACTCCTTCCCCATCAAACACACCCTGTATAACAGTGCGGTCAATTTTTACTTTATCAATCGGGAGGTGTTTGAGATAGTCAATCGAAGTATAGGCCGTGCCGAAGTCGTCGAGCGATACGGTTACGCCCAGCTTCTTCAGGGTATAGAGCTTGTCCATGATATCAAATAGATTTTCTAAGAAGACTTCCTCCCTAATTTCCACTTCTAAACAGGAAGGAGGAATCGGACTGTTATGTAAGGCATCTAGAAACATTGAAAACGAGCGATCCTGCTGCAACATAGCCGGAGAAAGATTGAGTCCAAACCGCATCTCGCCGTAACCGGCATCCGTCCACTTCCGAGCTTGTTCGCCCACTTGGTTCATCACCCAAACGGTAAGCTCCTCGATCAGTCCCGTCTGTTCCGCAATCGGAATAAATTCAGCGGGCGGAATCTCACCGTAAACAGGGTGCCTATACCGTAACAGGACCTCTAAGCATTCAACCGCACCAGTCTCAAGATTCACCTCAGGCTGATAGACAAGATAGAAATCGCCGTTCCTGATGGCATCCTTTAAATCATTCGTAATCGTCGTCATCAACGCTTCTTTTTCATCCGATTCATTTGTATAAAAACGGTATCGATTCCGTCCGGCTGCTTTCGCCTTATAGAGGGCGTGATCGGCCTTCGAGATAAGTGCCTCCTGTGACAATCCATCCTGCGGAAAAAGGCTAATCCCAATGGAACAGGTCGCTTCAAAACAAAAATCACGGACAGTCCAGGGAATTTGCAGCCCCGCCAATAGTTCATCTGCTAAACGAGTAATTTCCTCATGAGAAGACACCTCTGGCAGGATAATGGCGAACTCATCGCCGCCAAGTCGATAAATAGAACCACTTGATGGCAGCATACCTTGAATCCTGCCAACCAATTGCTGCAGCAGTTCATCACCAATCGTATGTCCCATGGTGTCATTGACCAATTTAAACTGATCGCAATCGAGATAAAACAAAGAAACACTTCGGCCCTCATGATTGGATTCATCGATAGCTGCTGCCAATTGCTGATAGAAGGATCGTCGATTGCCCGCTCCTGTTAATGGGTCATAAAAGGCAAGTTCAATGAGTTTTTGTTCATACTGCTTTTTTTCAGTCATATCCCTTGTAATCGCTGCAAAGCCGGTAATCATGCCATCTGCATCTCTTAATGGGGAGACGGAGAGATTGACGTCAATAAAGGAACCGTCCTTCCTTAGGAATGGTGCTTCCCAGTTACGAATGGCTTCGCCTTTAAGTAACAATTCCCTTCCGTGCTTTTCCTCCTCCCATAGCCCGGCGGGAATAATCGGCAGCGGCTTCCCTATTAACTCGTCTCGCTTCCATCCGTACATTTGCTCAAAGGACGAATTAACGTATAGTAGTTCATTTTCTAAATTGGTAATGTTAATCGCATCTGACGTATGGGTAAAGAAAGAGTACATCTTCTCGTTGGTTGCTTGTAAGGAAGATTGTAAGCGATCATTTTTTATTCTGAAAAATCTTCCTATCATAAAGGTGATCACCAGCAGGATGCAGATAATAAACAAATAATAAATATGAAAAACGTACATAATAAGGACTTTCCTCCTGAATCGCAGGGTAATACCCATCATTTTAGTGATTATTTACCATATCTACAAGAAGATGGGCGTGAAAAGGAGATAATGGTGAGTAAGGGGGCCCAATACCTGCCTCTAATGTCCTATTCCATGCAACAGGTATAAATGGAACTTTTGAAAAAATAATACCATTAAATGACAAACTCCTTTACAATAAGAAAATGTAAATATTTTTTCTTTAAAGGAAGGGAATGTTAGGTGAATCGGATAAAGTTGGTGCTGGCCGATGATCAAGATTCCATCGACTTAATCAAAACGCTTGTTAAAGACATTTCGCACTTTGATATAATTGGCGAGTGTAACAATGGAGAACAGCTTCTCGAGGCAGTCATGGGAAAGAAACCAGACCTTGTTCTTACGGCAATTAAATTTTCGCAGAAAAATGGCATGCAGGCGATCAAGGAGTGCCTCTCCGTTTTTCCCGCTTTGAGAGTCATTTTTATAACAGGCGATCATGATTATGCGATTGAAGCATTTGATATCGCCGCAGTTGATTATATCGTAAAGCCGGTAACAAAGGAGCGTTTATTCCAAGCGCTTGAGAAAGCGAAGGAAATTATTTTCTTTGAACGGCACAAGATGGGAACCCACCCCGGGTCACAGCAAAAGGTCCTTTCACTAAGGGACCATAACGCTATGCTATTTATTCCGTTGTCCGATATCTATTTTATTGAAAAGGTCGGGAAGAAGTGTTTGGTTTATACAGAGAAAGAAATCTATGATACGAGTGAAACAATGGCTAAGATATTGCCCTCACTTAATCACTCTTTTTTCCATGCACACCGTTCATATATTATTAATGTAACGAAAATTTCTCAAATCACTCCCCAGAAAGAAACATTTATCGTTCATTTTAAGGATTATGATAAATTGGCGAAGATCTCTAAGTTAAAAATTAATGAAGTAAGAGAACGAATTTCGAATGGCTGATGCTTACGAAATTTGTTCTTTATTTTTGCATAAATAATAAACGGAAATAGCCTCTTTCCTAAGTGAAAGGAATGAATGAAATGATCCATTCCAGTCCCTATGACATGAAAGTTGTCATCATTTCTGTCATGATTGCCCTCATTACTTCGATTACAGCCTTACTAGTTTTTTATACATTAGATGAACGAGTAAAAAGAGTCGAACGGGATTTAAGAAACACGCTTCGCCGGCAGCAGGGAATGACGTTAAAATATATCAAACAGGGCAGCGAATATGTCCATACATTAATGGAAGGCCAATTGTTAGGGAGGATGGGTCTTACACCTGACATGGCCATCGGGACAAATCTCCATGAATTTTATTCAAAAAAGGATTGCGATGCCATCGAGCAAGCCTATTCAAAGGCGTGGAATGGGGAAATTACCGCATACGAGGCCCATCTAAATGGGATTGATTACTTTGTGACCTTAAGTCCGGTCTTTCGGGATGGAAGAGTGATCGAAGTAATCGGGTCGGGTGTGGATATTTCTGAGCGAAAGAGGGCCGAAGAAACCTTACATGAGTCGCTGGCATTAAGAAGAACGCTGATTGATAGTTTGGAAATCGGCATGGTCGTGATTGATCAGAAATATAAAATAATGGCTTTAAATCGAACATGGTGTCAATTGTTCCATATAGAGGAACCGATGCAGAATATCATTGGGAATGATATTTTCGAACAACTTCATTCGTTTTTCTATCACAATCAGGCGGAACAGGAAAAGGTAAAGGAGATTCTAGCGAATGCACAGCCATTTGTAGATGAAGTGGACCAATTTGAACAGCGGGTTTTTAAACGAAGCTATTTTCCCTTTTATATGGATGATGAATTGAAGGGTCATATATGGGCGATTGAGGATATGACCAAACAAAAGTTAATGGAAAAAGGGATCATTGAAACAAAGGAGGAAGCGGTGAAGGCTAACGAGGCCAAATCGGAATTCCTATCGCGCATGAGTCATGAGCTGCGCACTCCGCTAAACGGGATCCTCGGATTTTCGCAATTAATGGAAGGGGATGAAACGCTAACGCCGAAGCAGCAAGGGTTTGTTCGCGAAATCGTAAAGGGAGGCACGCACCTGGTAACGTTGATCAATGACATACTGGACATTTCGGCGATTGAGGCCGGAAAAATGAAATTGACGATCGCCCCCATCAGGATAGACGGTTTGATCAATCAGTGTGTACAGTTTGTCGCCCCCTTGGCTGAGAAGAAAGGGATCACCGTAACCATCGAATCAACCAGCCATCAAGAACGCTATGTATCCGCAGATAACATAAAGTTGAGACAGATTATTTTGAACCTGTTGGATAATGCCATTAAATACAATCGTGAAAATGGCACCGTGCTGATTCGCTTTGAAGTGAAGGATGGGCTTCTATTCGTCCATATCATCGACAGCGGGATTGGGATCCCCGTCACCGAACAAGTGAAGATATTTGAACCATTTTACCGGATTAATCATGTTCACGAAGAAGGGACAGGGATTGGCCTGCCGCTTGTCAGCCGGTTGATTCATTCAATGGGCGGCAACATCGGATTGCAGAGCGATAGCGGCGAGGGAAGTGATTTCTGGATTAGCTTGCCGCTTGTGGATGCTCCGGCTGTCGAAAACGAGGATTCCTTTCCAACAGTTACCGAGCCCCAGCTGGAATATACCGATTTTATGATCCTTTACATAGAGGACAATTTGCAAAATGTCCAATTAGTAAAAGAAATCTTCGCAACCATTCCCGGAATCCACTTGATTTCGGCGATGACGGGTTATGAGGGAATGGTACTAGCCATGGAGCGGAAGCCGGATTTAATTTTATTAGACCTAAATCTTCCTGATCTCAATGGGTGTGATGTGTTTGCGAGGATAAAAGCGAATCCCGCCTGCGCACAAACACCGATCATCGCCGTTAGTGCAAATGCCATGCCAAATGTGATCAAGCAAGTACGGGCGAAAGGGTTCGCGGAATACATTAGTAAGCCTATTGATATTCCAACACTTTTAAGTACCATTGCCAAATATATAGCCTAGCAGATGACGAATATCAGCGGGTATAAAGTAGGGCTGCCAAAACAAGACAGCTCTATTTTTTATGTCTAAATACCTAGAAGTTATTTTTGGGAAAAGGCGTGAAATGTCGATTCTATGCCGTTACGTGTCGAAATTTGCATTTGATAGGTCAATTTACCTGCCTAAATAGCTTTGTCGAGGTTAGACATATTTACTAATATTAGGTACATTTGGAACATATGTGGGAGTGCGGACGACGGCACAACCCAACCACAAATGATCAATAGTAGCGAAAACACCATTTGCGTAACTAAACGGAGGGGATTACTGTGATCCAAAAGTCTATTGTAGCCCTGCTAGTAACAAGTGTCCTTTGGATGGGAATCTATGGGGAAGACTGGCTGATGGAAGAAGTGGCCGAAGCGGTTGAAACCGTCGAAACCGTCGAAAGAATAGAAGACGATATTCATACATTACATGTAATTTCAATCGGTGTTAAAGATATGGAATACCAGCTAGTTAATGGAATCGAGGGAGTTTCCACAGCAGCGAACACGAATCCAAGCAGTGATAACGACCTAAATAACCGAACTACACGATATTATATCACCATCGATACGTTTTTTGATCACTTTGGAAATCGCATCGGCACGGACGATCCCATGAAACAGGAGACTTTCCATCAAGTGCTGCCTGCCGATTCGCTCCTAATGAATTGCACCGACAAATGGCATGTTCTTTGTACAAAACAAAATCTTGAATGATTTCACAGAAAGGATGGGGTTGAGCATGAGCGTAGGGTATACCAGTACGATGATCAGACAAAAAATCGAGCATGTTTACCAACCGATGTGGAATGTAGAAAACGTAAGTATATTCGGTTATGAAGCACTTGTCAGGTTTCCCGATGGTGTGTGCGACGGAGATATTGAAAAGGCCTTTGCGCTGGCTAGAACAGAAGGGACATTGTACGAAATGGATACGAAGTCCATTACGACTGCCATCAGCAGTTTCCCCGTACATACATTGTATAAGGGGTTATTGTTTATTAATGTGTTTCCATCCACCCTCCTGCACCCACACTTTCCATTATTTATTCGTCAGTTAGTGTCCATATTTCCCTACATCCGCGGGAGAGTCGTGTTTGAGATCAGTGAAACGAAACAAGAAGAAGCTTGTTGGGATCACCCTGGGATGAAAGAACGGATTGCATTAATAAAGGAATCGGGCTTTACAGTCGCACTTGATGATATTGGCAAAGGGGCGGCAGGGTTGCAGAAAATCATTGAATTTGCCCCCAATTATATCAAGCTGGACCGGTACTTTGCGAATGATCTATCCTCCTCAAACGAAAAGCAGGAAATGGTTTCATTATTGATTCAATATGCGAGTGGCAAGATGATCGTTATCTTAGAGGGGATTGAACAAGAAGCCGATTTTGAAGCAGCAAAAGAAATCCAAGTTCCAATTATTCAAGGATACTTATTAGGATTTCCGCAAAAACTAGAAACACTTCAACGGAGGAGCAAGGTTATTCCTTCATAAACCAACCCATCCTTTCCGCCCATTTATTCTCCTCTATGAGGGGTGTACAATAGAAGTGCATTCTTACACCAGGAAGGTAAAACCATCAAAAAAATGGAAAGAGGGTGGGTGAATGAAGAAGCTGAAAGTAATGATTGCCGATGATGATCTTTCTTCAAAATCCCTACTTTATTCCTATCTTCAGTTCGTTCCGAATTATAAGGTAGTGGGAGAAGTGTCGAATGGAGAGGAATTGATTCAGCGGGTGATGAAGGAGAAGCCTGATATTGTGTTAGTCGATATCGATATGCCAAAGTTAAATGGAGTCGATGCGGCCAAGGCATGTAAAAGGATGTTTCCGGCGTTGCAGGTCATTTTCACAACGGGGTATGACGAGTTTGCTGTTGAGGCGTTTAATCTGGCTGCGGCTGATTATCTTGTGAAACCGATTGAGAAGGTTCGTTTCTTTATCGCGTTAGAAAAGGCAAAACTGGGTCTGCAATTACAAAAAAGAATAGAAGAGCGGAAAATTGCTGCGAAACTTTCAATCAAGTCTAATCATACCTTTCTTTATATTGCCATGGAGGAGATCCTTTTTGTGGAAAAAGAAGGACGGAAGTCGCGCATCCATACGGTAGATGATTTGATTGAGACCATTGAGTCACTTCAAGAAATTGAGAGGCGTTTACCGAAATACTTTTATCGTACCCATCGCTCGTACGTGGTCAATTTAAGGAAAATCGTCAAGATTGAATCGTTCGGCGAGTCCTATCTTGCTTATTTTCTCGATTCAAATAAGACCGCCCATGTTTCAAAATTACAAATCAATACCGTGCACCGGTTAATTGGAAATTAATAGCGCTAATCATGAGGTGAACAGCCTCTTTTTTGTTTTTATTAATAGTTATGTATCTGAAAGGGCACCTACAGTGCCGTTAAATCACTATTCATATTATTATGTTCCGACTAGTTTCTTCCTATTATATTATAATGAAGCGTTTACATAGAATATATTATTCTGAAATGAATGAGGCAAAGGGTACCGTCCCAATTATGGAAAATCCGCCCAAATAATAATTCCCTCTTCAAATTTCTTACAAATGGGTGTTTAATAGATTAAGTAAGATTAATTTTGACAGAACCCCATATTAATTGACAAATTATGATATAATATTCATGTTTTGGATAAAGGTATTTAGGAGGACGAAATGGAAGAGACGATTAGTTTAAAAGAACTACTTGAGACGTTAAAAAAACGATTGCTTTTGATCGTGTCGATAACGGTTATTGCCGCATTAGTGAGTGGAATTATTAGTTTTTACTTCTTAACCCCGATTTATCAAGCTTCAACGCAAATTCTTGTGAACCAAACGAAAAGTGATCAAACAATGTACAACCCTGGTGAATTGCAAACAAACCTTCAATTGATTAATACCTATAATGTCATTATCACAAGCCCGGCGATTTTGGATATTGTGTCGAAAGACCTCGATTTAGGCATGACGGCTTCAGAATTAAAAGGCAAGATTACCGTTGGTAGCGAAAAGGATTCTCAAGTAGTGAACTTGTCCGTTCAGGATCCAGATGCTGATCTAGCGGCGAAGATTGCCAACAAGACAGCCGAAGTGTTTCAAAGTGAAATTTCAAAGATCATGAATGTCGATAACGTCAGCATTTTAGCAAAAGCAGACGTGTCTGAAAATCCATCTCCAATTAAACCGAGACCATTATTAAATGTGGCCATTGCGATTGTTGTTGGCTTAATGGCCGGTGTCGGATTGGCATTCTTACTTGAGTACTTTAATAACACGATTAAAAACGAACAAGATATAGAGAAAATCCTTGGTCTGCCAATTTTAGGTGTCATTGCAACCATCGATGATCAAAAGATAGAAGAATTAAAACTGCGCCGTGCAGCGAAAAAATCAACAGTAAGAGGTGAGTCACTTGGGTCTTAGAAAGAAAAAGGTACAAACAGGGAGAGATTCCAGCCGAAAGCTGATTACGGCAATTGCGCCTAAATCACCGATTTCCGAGCAATACCGGACGATTCGGACGAATATTCAATACTCATCAATTGATTCAGAAATCAGAACGATAATGGTGACCTCCTCCGGCCCGGCGGAAGGGAAATCAACGACAGCAGCGAACCTAGCTATTACATTTGCTCAGCTTGGTAAAAAGGTGCTGTTAGTGGATGCCGACCTGCGCAAGCCGACGGTGCACCACACGTTTGAAGTGAATAATCTCGTTGGCTTTACGACAGTGTTGACAAAGCAAAAGACACTGGAAAAAGCGGTTCTTGATACAGAAGAACAGGACTTATATGTATTGCCGAGCGGTCCGATTCCGCCAAACCCAGCAGAGTTATTAAGCTCAAAATCGATGGAGCAATTTATCGAGGATGCAAAGAGTCAATTCGATTATGTTATTTTCGACACGCCGCCGTTACTCGCGGTTGCCGATCCGCAAATCATTGCCAATCAGTGTGATGGTTCGGTTCTCGTGGTCTTTAGTGAAAAGACAGAAATCGACCAAGCAAAGAAAGCGAAGGAATTACTTGCGAATGCGCAAAGCAAACTATTAGGTGTCGTGTTAAACCATAAACAGATAAAGAGTAATGACTATTACTATTATTACGGTGCTAAATAATCCGGTTGAGAAATGGAAGAAATTACTGGAAAATTATCAAGGTTTCGACAAACTCCGACAAATTGCCACCCTTTACTGGTGCATGTGACAATGGTACTATTAAAATTGTCATGGAATAGAAACAAATTTCGGAAAAAAGGTGTTGCTTATGATCGATTTACATTGTCACATATTGCCTGGGATTGACGATGGGGCAAAGGATTTGTCAGAGAGCATCAAGATGGCGCAGAAGGCTGTGGAGCAGGGGATTCATACGATTGTCGCTACTCCGCATCATTTGAATAACCGTTATGAAAATCCGAAGCAAGAGATAATTGATAGAGTGATTGATTTAAATAAAGCATTACTAGAACAAAAGATTGATATCAATGTATTGCCTGGCCAGGAAACGCGGATCTATGGGGAAATGGTCGAGGGTGTGGAAGCGGGGGAAATCCTTGCACTTGATGGAACACAGTACGTGCTAGTGGAGTTCTCATCCAGCCATGTGCCCCGTTACACCGAGAAGCTGTTTTATGACCTGCAGATGAAGGGTCTTGTTCCGGTAATCGTCCACCCGGAACGAAACCAGGAATTGATTGAACGTCCCGATCTCTTATACCGCTATGTGAAAAACGGAGCATTAACCCAAGTGACCGCGGCCAGTATTTGCGGCGATTTTGGCAAGAAAATTAAGAATTTTACCCTGCAATTGATTGAAGCAAATTTAACGCATTTTATTGCCTCAGATGCCCATAATACCGGCAACCGGACGTTTAAAATGCGCGAGGCCTTCGATTTCATTCAAGCAAAATACGGCAATGATATGGTGTATTTGTTTGAAGAGAATGCCCAACTTGTGATTGAAGGGAATCATGTGTATAAAGAAGTGCCTGAGCGGGTGAAAAAGAAGAAGTTTTTGGGGATCTTTTAGTTTGTTGATACCCTACTACTAGTAACCGCCCTTACGGGCTGTTAGGTAGGGAGTGGTAGTTTGACCCACTAAGACTATAGGATTTATAGTAATCCTTATATTTTGCCAGGTTCCAATACCTGGACCGGCGAGGCTTCCTGTCCGTTATCCATGGGGGCACTCGATCATGCTGTGGGCCCCTCCCTTTTTTTTGAGACGGGACCTTAGACGCATGTCGTCAGGAGCATGGTGTGAGGTAAGGTTAAATGCCAATTTAAAAATATAGAGAATGACAAAACAATAAATAGCTAATGAAAGAATAAGTGTCAAAAGCACTTGCTATTCCATTAGGTATTTATTTTTTTGATTGGAAAAGGGGCGGAGCGGCGCAAAGGTGAACGTGTCTGGACATGTTTAGCACGAATGAGTAATTTCTCACAATGAAAATAGTTATTGTTTAGCTCTGCTCACACCGCCTTTATTATGTTGGGGTACTACTCATATCAAGTTTGTTTTTATGCATGGGTTGATTGTTGAGACTCATGCAAGTTTTTTGACACAATGTTTTACTAGGTAAAAGAGTTTATTAGATTGACGAAATAAAAGAAAAAAGGGGGATTAGACAAATGACATATGGGAAGAGATTGACCGCGCTCGCCTTACTGGATTCAATCATTGTGTTAACGGCAGTGTACATAAGTTATTTTACGTTGAATCCGGAGCTGGAGATCTTTAAGATTCCGATGCTGCTTGTTACGGCGGTTACGTTATTGACCAGCCATCATGTATTTGCATCTATTTATAAGCTGTATAACAAGGCGTGGCAATATGCGAGCGTCGGTGAGTTGATTGCTATTGTGAAAGCTGTCACGTTCACCATTGTTGTGGCTGCGGTCATGCAGAAGCTAGTCTTTGGAAATATTTATGTAAGAGCATTGATGATTACGTGGATGTTGCACGTTTTGTTCATTGGCGGTTCTAGGTTTTCGTGGCGGATGTTCCGTGACAATTTCATGGTGAAGCAAAAAAATGTAAAACGGACATTGATTATTGGTGCAGGCCGCGGCGGGACGATGGTTGCAAGGCAATTGCTGAGTAACTTTGATATTGACTTGAAGCCGGTTGCCTTTATCGACGATGATCCGAAGAAATACAAGTTGGATATACTCGGGATCCCTGTTGTGGGGGATTCCGCTCATATTAAGGATGCAGTGGACAAGTACAAGATTGAAAACATTGTGATTGCGATTCCTTCTTTAGGGAAGAAAGAACTGAATCGGATTTTTGAAGAATGTTCGAAAACAAAGGCGAAAACGCAAATTATGCCGATGATTGAAGACCTAATGACCGGAAAAATAACGGTCAATCAATTCCGCGATGTCCAGGTCGAGGATTTATTGGGCAGGGAACCTGTTGAGTTGGATATTGCCGGTATTTCGGAAAAAGTCTCCGGTAAAACGGTGATGGTTACCGGTGCAGGTGGCTCGATTGGATCGGAAATCTGTCGGCAGATCTGTAAGTTCAATCCGAGCAAAATTGTCCTGTTGGGACATGGCGAGAACAGTATTTATTTGATTGATATGGAACTGCGAAAACAGTATCAAAATCAAATTGAAATTGTGCCGGTGATCGGTGATATTCAGGATCGGGCGCGGATATTTGATGTAATGGAAGAACATCGGCCGTTTGTCGTTTATCATGCGGCGGCGCATAAGCATGTGCCGTTAATGGAATATAACCCGAAAGAAGCGGTTAAGAATAATATATTTGGTACTAAGAATGTAGCGGAAGCTGCTGACACCTTCGGCGTCAATACTTTTGTAATGATTTCTTCTGATAAGGCTGTGAATCCTCCGAATGTGATGGGGGCAACGAAAAGGTTTGCTGAGATGATTATTCAGAGTTTGGCACCAACTAGTAATACGAAGTTTGTGGCGGTTCGGTTTGGGAATGTGCTGGGAAGCCGCGGGAGTGTTATTCCGTTGTTTAAGAAGCAGATTGCTGCCGGTGGGCCGGTTACAGTTACCCATGAAGAGATGACTCGCTATTTTATGACGATTCCTGAGGCCTCACGGCTTGTTATTCAGGCAGGGTCACTTGCCCGTGGCGGTGAGGTGTTTGTTTTAGATATGGGTGAGCCGGTTAAGATTGTCGATTTGGCAAGAAACCTAATTAAACTGTCTGGCTATTCTATAGAAGAAATCGGGATACGGTTTTCAGGTCTTCGACCTGGGGAGAAGATGTATGAGGAACTTCTTAATGAGAATGAAGTACATCCTGAGCAGGTGTATCCGAAGATTCATATTGGGAAGGCGAAGGTTATACATGCTACTGCTTTAGGTGAGTTGATTGAGAGATTATTAGCGATGCCTGAGACAGAGATGCATGATACTTTGATTGCAGTGGCTAATAATAAGTTTGAAAGAGCAACTTCCTTTGCTGCAGTAAAATAGATTAATAAATAGGTTCAAACCTTTCGGTTTGATGTCGAAATTGAAAAGGTGGATTTTATATGAAAAGAGTACGGAAAGCGATAATACCTGCAGCGGGGTTAGGAACACGATTTCTTCCAGCTACGAAGGCAATGCCAAAAGAAATGCTGCCAATTGTTGATAAGCCAACGATACAATATATTGTTGAAGAAGCAGTGGCTTCGGGAATTGAAGATATTATTATCGTAACCGGTAAAGGAAAACGGGCGATTGAAGATCACTTTGATATTGCTCATGAATTAGAGCAAAATTTAATGGAAAAAGGCAAGTTAGATATATTAGAAAAAGTTCGTTATGCTACTAATCTTGCGGATATTCATTATATTCGCCAGAAAGAGCCAAAAGGTTTAGGGCATGCGGTATGGTGTGCACGTAATTTTATTGGAAATGAACCTTTTGCCGTGCTTTTAGGTGATGATATTGTTCAGAGTGAAACACCTTGTCTAAAACAACTGATTAATCAATATGAAGAAACTCTTTCTTCGGTGATTGGTGTTCAGACTGTACCGAATGAAGAGACACATCGTTATGGAATTGTTGATCCTTCGGTTCAGGAGGGCAGAAGGTATCAGGTTAATAATTTTGTTGAAAAGCCGAAGCCTGGTACTGCTCCTTCTAATCTAGCGATAATGGGCCGTTATATTCTTACTCCGGAGATTTTTATTTTCTTGGAGCAACAAGAGACTGGGGCAGGTGGGGAGATTCAATTGACGGATGCGATTCAGAAGTTGAATCAGATTCAGCGGGTGTTTGCTTATGATTTTGAGGGTAAGAGGTATGATGTTGGGGAGAAAATTGGGTTTGTGAAGACGACGATTGAGTTTGCATTACAAGAACCGTCATTACGTAAAGAAATTCTGGCCTATATGGATGAAATAATGGAGACAGAAAAGGTTAAATAATTATTTGACCTTTTCTGATTGGGGTGAATTATTGAGTGATCTATAGAAAATATATAAAGAAAATATTGGATATTATTCTTGCCTTTATAGGCATTGTAGTACTTTCGCCAATTTTTTTAATATTAATTATTTGTATCAAGTTAGATTCTAATGGTCCAGTGCTATTTAAGCAGCGTAGAATTGGGAAAGAAAAATCAGAGTTTTATATTTTGAAATTTAGAACGATGAAAATTGATACGCCCAAGGATACACCGACACACCTGTTGGAAGATCCTGAAAGTTATATTACTAGAGTTGGGAAGTTCATGCGTAAAACTAGCTTAGATGAGCTACCGCAAATCCTTAATATTCTTAAAGGTGAAATGAGTATTATTGGGCCGCGTCCTTGCCTTTGGAACCAGTTTGATTTGATTGCTGAACGAGATAAGTACGGTGCAAATGATATTTATCCTGGGCTTACTGGGTGGGCACAGATTAATGGTAGGGATGAATTGCCTATCGAAATAAAGGCAAAGCTTGATGGAGATTATGTTGAAAAACTGAGTTTTGGTTTTGATGTGAAATGCTTCTTCGGAACTATAGTAAGTATTCTAAAGCACGATGGTGTTGTTGAAGGTGGTACTGGCGAGATGGAGAGGGAAAAAGCAAAGGTGACTAAGGTAAAAACTGACGGTTCTGAGAGAAACGTAGGATGAAGAGAATACTTATTACTGCGAAAAACAGTTATATAGGAAACGCCTTTGCAATTTGGACTACCGATAAATTTAATATAGACTATATCACTTGCCGAAATGATGAGTGGAAGGAACGGGATTTTTCGAAATATGATGTAATTTTACATGTGGCAGGAATTGCTCATGTATCAACAGACCCTAACATGGAATCACAGTATTACAAGGTTAATAGAGATCTAACGATTGAATTAGCAACAAAATCCAAAAGTGAAGGCGTTAAGCAGTTTATCTATTTGAGCAGCATAATCGTCTATGGGGAAAGCAGCAGTGGAGAAAGAATTATAAATAAAAACACTATTCCGAAGCCAAGTAATTTTTATGGCAATAGTAAACTTCAAGCAGAAGAAGGAATAAAGCCTTTAGAAAGTAATAACTTCAAAGTTGTTATTATTAGACCACCAATGATTTATGGGAAAGGGTCAAAAGGAAATTATCCTAAGTTAGCAAAGGCAGCCCAAAAGTTACCGTTTTTTCCTGATGTCGATAATCAGCGGAGTATGCTTCATATAGATAACTTGTGTGAGTTTATTAGACTTATGATAGACAATGAGGAGAATGGATTATTCTTTCCGCAAAATAGTGAGTACGTTAAGACTTCAGAAATGGTAACAACAATTGCAGAAGTTCATGGTAAGAAAGTTAAATTAACAAAAATCTTTAATCCTGTCTTAAGAGCTATGGTGTCAAAGGTAGGTATTATTAATAAAGTATTTGGTAATTTAGTGTATGCGAAGAATATCTCTGAGTATAAACAGAATTACAGAGTTAGAGATTTAAAAGACTCTATAATGATGACGGAAAAATAAGAAAAGTGGGTGAAGGGTTGAAAAAGCATATTTTAGTTATTGCACAGTACTTCTACCCTGAACAATTTCGGATAAATGATATTTGTACCGAGTGGGTCAAAAGGGGATATAAGGTTACAGTTATAACTGGAATTCCTAACTACCCGCAAGGTAAGTATTATAATGGGTATGGGTTATTTAAGAAAAGAAAAGAATTATACAACGGTGTAGAGATCATTAGAATTCCTCTTATCCCAAGGGGAAGCAACTCGAATAATGCTAGCTTTAAATTATTTGTCTTTTGTTGTCTCAGGGTATTTTTGGAAGGTTTGCACACGAATAAAGGCAGATTACGTTTTTATATTTGAAGTATCGCCAATGACTCAAGCGTTGCCTGGAGTATGGTTTGCTAAAAAAAGGAATATTCCTTGTTATCTATATGTCCAAGATCTATGGCCGGAGAATGTAGAGATTATTACTGGGATAACGAATAAGACAATTATAGGTTCTATTGGGAAGATGGTGGATTACATCTATAAAAGGTGTACAAAAATCTACACTACATCAAATAGTTTTAAGGAATCAATTGAAAAGCGCGGTGTCCCTTCTGATAAGGTGGAATACTGGCCACAATATGCAGAAGACTTTTATATCCCAATTGAGAAAACTACTATCGATGAAATTCCAGATGATGGTGTGTTTAATATAATATTTGCAGGTAATATTGGCAATGCTCAAGGGTTGGATATTCTACCGAAAACAGCTGTTTTGTTAAAGAAGAGCAACTTAAAAAGAAATATTCGATTTAACATTATTGGCGATGGGAGATATAAAGACACATTAGTTAATTTGGTTAATTCTGCCAATCTTTCTGATATGTTTAATTTTATTCCTAAACAGCCAGCAACAAGGATTCCGCAATTTATGGCTGCTAACGATGCTGCTTTTTTATGTTTAACAGATAGTCCTTTATTTGCAATGACAATTCCTGCAAAACTACAATCTTATATGGCTTGTGGTATTCCTATTATTGCCTCTGCAGACGGAGAAACAAATCGAATTTTAGAGGAATCTAATGCAGGTGTTTCAAGCCCTGCTGGAGATGCTCAAAGACTTTCTGAAATAATAATTGATTTATCGCTAAAGACTCAAGAAGAACTAACAAAATTAGGGTTTAATGCAAGGGATTACTACGATAATAACTTTAATAAAAATGAATTATTAAATAGAATGGATCATCATTTTGGTTTAAATCCTATAATGGAGGAAAAATACCATGTTTAAAGATAAGACAATTTTAATAACTGGCGGCACAGGTTCCTTTGGAAATGCCGTGATGAAACGTTTCTTAAACACTGATATCCGTGAAATTCGTATTTTTTCAAGAGATGAAAAAAAACAGGATGATGTGCGTAAACAATATAATAATGAGAAGCTTAAGTTTTATTTAGGTGATGTAAGAGATTTAGCAAGTGTTAAAAATGCAATGCATGGTGTAGATTATATTTTCCATGCAGCGGCATTGAAGCAAGTGCCATCATGTGAGTTCTTTCCACTTGAAGCTGTAAAAACAAATGTTTTAGGAACGGATAATGTGATTACTGCTGCTATCGAATATGGTGTGAAAAAAGTGATTTGCCTTTCAACAGATAAAGCAGCTTATCCAATAAATGCAATGGGAATTTCAAAGGCAATGATGGAAAAGGTTTTTGTTGCAAAATCAAAGACTGTATCTCCAGATAAAACTCTTATTTGTGGCACTAGATACGGGAATGTTATGGCTTCAAGGGGATCAGTAATTCCATTATTTATTGAGCAGATTAAAAGTGGACATCCTTTAACGGTAACAGATCCAAATATGACTAGATACTTAATGAGTCTTGAAGAAGCAGTAGAGTTAGTCATATTTGCATTTCAAAATGCTGAAGCTGGAGATATTATGGTTCAAAAAGCTCCTGCAAGCCTTATTGGAGATTTAGCACAAGCTGTCAAAGAGATATTTAATGCAGAAAATGAAATTAAAGTTATTGGTACTCGTCACGGTGAGAAGTTATATGAGACCCTTCTTACAAGAGAAGAGTATGTGGTGGCAGAAGATATGGGCGGCTTCTTTAGGGTCCCTGCAGACCAAAGGGATTTAAACTATGATAAGTATTTTGTAGACGGGAATAAAAACCTTACTACTATAGAAGAATATAACTCCCAAAATACAGAACTATTGAATGTAGAGCAAATAAAGGAAAAACTTCTTGCTTTAGACTATGTGCAAGACGAACTTAAGAAATGGAATGAAAAAAGTTACGTCATGAATTAAGGATGGAATAATTAATGAAAATTTTAGTTACTGGATCAAAAGGATTTGTTGGTAAGAATCTTATAGCCGAGCTAAGAAATAAGGGATATAACGATATATACGAATTTAGTAGAGAGTGTGATAATTCTTTATTAGAAAAATACACTAAAGATTGCGACTTTGTATTCCACCTAGCTGGAGTGAATAGGCCTAACGACGAAAATGAATTTATGGAAGGTAATTTTGGTCTTACAGCTGAATTGCTATCTCTATTAAAAAAATCCAGTAATAAAGCGCCTGTTTTGATCACTTCTTCAATTCAAGCTGTAAGGGATAATCCTTATGGGATAAGTAAAAAGGCTGGAGAGGATTTATTATTTGATTACTATAAAGAAACTGATGTAAAAGTTTTCATTTATAGATTACCGAACCTCTTTGGAAAGTGGAGCAAACCAAACTATAATACGGTGGTTGCTACTTATTGCCATAATGTAGCTAGAAACTTGGATATCCAAATAAACAATCCGGATGCAGAACTGACTCTTTGTTATATTGATGACGTCTTAGAAGAATTTTTTAGGGCTATAGATGGAAAACCTACAATCTCAGATGACTATTGTGTTGTACCGGTAACACATAAGATAAAACTTGGTGAACTTGCAAATGTCATTAAAAGTTTCAAAGAAACCAGGGGAAATTTAAGTATTCCTAATATGGAAGATTCTTTAACTAAGAAGCTTTATAGCACTTATTTGAGTTTCTTACCAGAGAATGAGTTTTCGTATGATCTAAAGATGAATTGTGATCCTAGGGGATCTTTTACAGAGTTTATTAGAACTCCAGAAAGAGGTCAGGTTTCCATAAATGTGTCTAAACCAGGAATTACTAAAGGGAATCATTGGCATCATACGAAAAATGAGAAGTTTTTAGTTGTAAGTGGAGAAGGCTTAATTAGATTTAGGAAGCCTGATTCAGAGGAAATTACTGAATATAGAGTAAGTGGAGAAAAGCTACAAGTTGTAGATATTCCTACTGGATATACTCACTCCATTGTTAATGTAGGGGAGAAAGACCTAGTAACCGTAATGTGGGTAAATGAGTGCTTTAATCCTGAAAAGCCCGACACTTACTTCTTGGAGGTATAACAAATGAAAAAATTAAAAGTGATGACAGTCGTTGGAACAAGACCGGAGATCATAAGACTGTCAGCTGTTATAAACAAATTGGAAGAATCAAATGCAATAGAACATACCCTTGTCCATACGGGACAAAATTATGACTATGAATTAAATGAAGTGTTTTTTAATGATTTTAAATTAAAAAAGCCGAGTTATTTCCTTAATGCAGCTACTGGAACAGCGGTAGAAACAGTGGGTAATATACTAATAAAAATTGATCCAATTTTGGAAGAGGTTAAACCAGATGCATTATTAGTTCTGGGTGATACTAATAGTTGTTTATGTGCAATCGCAGCAAAGAGAAGGCATATTCCTATTTTCCATATGGAAGCAGGCAATAGATGCTTCGACCAAAGAGTGCCGGAAGAAACCAACCGAAAAATTGTTGATCATACTGCAGATATTAATCTAACTTATAGCGATATTGCAAGAGAATACCTACTTAGAGAAGGCTTACCAGCGGATAGAATTATTAAAACTGGTAGTCCAATGTTTGAAGTCTTGAATTCTAGAAAAGCTGACATTGAAAATTCAGATGTTTTAGATCGGTTAAACCTTGAAGAAGGAAATTATTTTGTTGTATCGGCACATAGAGAAGAAAATATCAATTCAGAAATCAATTTTCTAGACTTAGTTGGTAGTTTAAATGCAGTTGCGGAAAAATATAATATGCCTGTAATTGTAAGTACTCATCCACGAACTAGAAAAATGATTGATGCAAAAGGAATAGAGTTTAATCCGTTGGTAAAAACGATGAAACCTTTAGGGTTCAATGATTATGTGAAACTTCAAACGAAGGCGAAAGCGGTACTTAGTGACAGTGGAACGATTAGTGAAGAATCTTCAATTCTTGGGTTTAGAGCACTTAATATTAGACAGGCTCATGAAAGGCCAGAAGCTATGGAAGAGGCATCTGTGATGTTGGTCGGACTTAAGAAGGAAAGAATATTACAAGGATTAGAGATTTTAGAAATGCAAGAAAATGAAACTTTAAGGCATGTTGGGGACTATAGTATGCCGAATGTGTCTGACAAAGTGTTGAGAATAATTCTATCATATACAGATTATGTGAATAGAGTTGTTTGGGGGAAAACCAATTGAAAGTATTGCAGATAAATTCTGTATGTGGTGTTGGTAGTACTGGTAGGATTACAACTGATATAGATAAATTGTTAAAAGACCAAGGACATGAAAGTTATATTGCCTATGGTCGTGGAAGTGCAATTAATTGTGATACAGCTATACGTATTGGAAATGATATTGATAATTACCTTCATGTTGCAAAGACTAGAGTTTTTGATGAACATGGTCTTGGGTCAGTGAAAGCAACAGAGGATTTTATTAAGAAAATAGAAGAAGTAAACCCTGATGTTATTCATTTGCATAATATTCATGGATATTATATTAATATTGAAATTCTTTTTGATTATTTAAAGAGTGCAATCAAACCAGTGGTGTGGACATTACATGATTGTTGGGCATTTACTGGACATTGTGCTTACTTTGATTATGCTAATTGTAATAAGTGGGAAACTGGATGTCATAATTGTCCACAGAAACAAAGTTATCCAGCCAGCTTATTTATTGATAACTCTAAGAGTAATTACAAAAGAAAAAAGGAAATATTTTCAGAAGTTAAGAATATGACTATTATTACTCCTTCTAAATGGCTATCTAGTTTGGTAGAGAAATCATTTTTAAAAGAGTACCCGGTTAAACTAATTAATAATGGCATTGACCTTTCTATTTTTAAACCTACAGAAAGTAGAATTAAAGAAAGATATAATTTAACAGATAAATTTATTATTTTAGGTGTTGCGAGTACATGGGATAGAAGAAAAGGGCTTAATTATTTTATTGACCTGGCGAGTCAACTAAACGAGGATACCTATAGAATCGTCCTTGTAGGCATTTCAGATAAACAAAAGAAAATATTACCCTCCAATATTGTTGGAATTACTCGTACGAATGATGTACAAGAGCTTGCTGAAATATATACATCAGCAAACATATTTGTTAATCCAACATTAGAGGATAACTTTCCAACCACAAATTTAGAATCACTTGCTTGTGGTACTCCTGTTGTTAGCTTTAATACGGGTGGAAGTCCAGAAAGCATAAATGACACTTGTGGGATTGTAGTGGAAAAGGGAAATATTGATGAATTAATTAAAGTAATTGAAGAACAAAGATTAAACAATAAATTTAATTTGAGCGATTGTGTTAATAGATCCAAGTTATTTGATAAGAATGCTAGATATAGGGAATATATAAATGTATATAAGGGGACTTAAGATGAAGGTATTATTTTTGACAAATATCCCTTCACCATATAGGGTAGATTTCTTTAATGAGCTTGGGAAAAACTTTGAATTAACTGTTTTGTATGAACGTAAACAAGCAAAAGATAGAGATGAAAAGTGGGAGGCAGACAAGCCAAAGAATTTTAGAGAAGTGTTTTTAAAAGGTATAAAGGTTGGTAATGAATCAGGGATATGTTTCTCAGTAATTAATTTTCTGAAAAATAAACAATATGATCAAATTATAGTTGGGGGATATAGTACTCCGACAGGAATGCTTGCTATAGAATATTTACATCTTAATAGAATTTCCTTTTTTTTAAGTAGTGATGGAGGAATAATAAAAAAGGATTATTGCTTGAAACGTTTAGTAAAACGACATTTTATCAGTAAAGCTTCAGCATGGCTTAGTACGGGGCAAAAAACGACAGAATATTTATGTTACTACGGTGCAGATGCAAATAGAGTTTATAAATATCCTTTTACATCTATAAAAGATAGGGATATTTTAAAGGGAGTTCCGTCAGTATCTGAAAAGTCAAAAGTTAGAAGACGGTTGGGCATTAAAGAAAAAAAGGTAATTATTTCTGTAGGTCAATTTATATATCGTAAAGGTTATGATGTTCTACTTAACTCAAGTAGGATTTTAGAAAAGGATATAGGAATATATATAATTGGTGGCGAACCAACTGAAGAATATATGAAAATAAAAAAAGAATTTGATTTGACAAATGTGCATTTTGTGGGTTTTAAAACAAAGGTTGAACTAATGGAGTATTATAAAGCTGCTGATTTATTTGTTTTACCAACTCGTGAGGATATATGGGGTCTCGTAATTAATGAAGCAATGGCAAATGGTTTGCCAATAATAACAACTGATAATTGTATTGCAGGATTAGAACTTATTGAAGATTATGAAAATGGTTTTATTGTACCTGTAAATGATCATGAAAAACTGGCAAATAGAATTATTGATGTTCTTGACAATAATGAATTGAAGTATAAGATGTCAGAAAATAATATTAAGAAAATAAAGAATTTTACTATTGAAAATATGGCAAAATCTCACTTAGAAGTAATTGATAAACACTTTTCGAAATAAATAACCTTATTTTTAAAAAATTTACATTTAATGCAACAAATAATCTTTAGAAAATAGATTTGTACTTTATTTATAAAGTAAATTCATATGAAAGGATTAGATTATTCATTCTTTTGGGGGAAATATTTTGAAAGATAATAATGATAAACTTGGGAAATTATATTTACTATTTCTTTATATAATATTAGGAGCTTTCTTATTATTCTTAATACCATCTAATTTAAATAACCATGATTACGAAAGTTATTTAGTATTATGGTTATCTTATATTTTAGTAGGTGGTATTTTTACATTTACAATGTTAATAAAAAAGGTAGATATAATTGAACCTTACGTATTCGTTACAATCATATTTTTAATAATGTTTAGTTTAGTTCCATTAATAAATATAGTCACAAATGATACTTTATCATTTGGGGTTAATGTTATGGATTCGTCCATCAAAGCAACAATAGTGTATGTATTATCGTATATATCCTTTCAGATAGCATATTTCTTTAAGTGGAAGCCCAAGTCTACTATTAATAATATTTCTTCTAGGAATCAGATTGTTTTTTGGGATTTAACAGAAAAACAAAAGAATTGGATATATAAAATATGTCTTGTATTATGGTGTCTCTTTTATCTCTTTTCATTAATTTATATTTTATCTTCTGGAACTAGTTTGATTTATATCTTTACAATTGGATTAGCAGGTTCAGTAAATATATCAAATTCTACAGACACTCCTTTAGGGTTTTTAGGTATGTTCAATTATTCCTTAATACCAATCTGGCTATATATTTCTCACTGTGGGAAAAATAAATTATTAAATTATATACTATTTTACTTAACATTTGGAACTTTTCTGGTAAGGGGATTTCGTTTTGTATTGGTTATTTTAATTATAGCCCCTTTTGTATTTAAATATTTAAAAGAAGGAAAGCGGCCAAATGGTTTTAAAATTTCAGGATTAAGCGTGATTATAATTTTTATGATTGGTCTTGTTGGTTATGTTAGAGATAATTTACGTGTAGGACAGATGATTGATTGGACAAATTTTAATCTTGAATTCATTAAGGATGCATTAATTGGAAACTTTAATGTATATCAAGGCTATTATGCAATAGTGAAAGTAGCACCAGACATTGTATCATTTTCTGGTCTAGCACCAGTTTATAATACAATTATCATGTTCATTCCAAGAGCGATTTTTCCTTCAAAAAGATATCTAGATAGTACTGGAGAAATGACAAGAATAGGAATTTCTGAATATGCGACACAAGCAGGTTTTGCTGCGCCAAATTTAGGAGAATTTTATGCATGTTTTGGCTTGATTGGATGTATTGTAGGAATGATTATTTTTGCTAGATTCTGTGTATATATAAAGAGAAAGTATACAAAAGATACGCCGAATATTCACGATTTAATATTATATAGTGTTTTATTTCCTTCAATATTACAATTGATTATTAGAGGTTACCTGCCTTCAAATTTTTACTTAATTTTGTTCTTAGTAATTCCAGGACTATTTATTAAATTTATATTAAAAGGAAGTGCGAAAGACCATGACTAACAACTTATTAAATAAAAAAATCATTGTAGTTCATCCGGGACAACAGCACTCCTATCATTTAGCAACAGCATTAAAGAATAATGGACTACTCTATAAATATATAACTACTGTATACAATAAAAAGGGATCATTTACAAATAATGTCCTTAGATTTCTTAAGGGTAATAATAAAAAAAGAGGAGAAGCGAGACATTCAGATAATATTCCTGATAATGACATCCTTTTATTTTGTGAAATAAGAGGGTTACTATCCTTATTAATATTAAGAGTATCTTTCTTAAAAAAATTTTGGCCTCGATGGAATGACTATTTAAATGATAGCTTCGGTAAAAAGGTTGCAAAGTATGCAATAAAAAATAATGTGGATATAGTAATTTCATATGATAATAACTCGTCGGAATTATTTGGATTATTAAAGTTAAAAGCTCCAAATATAACTTGTGTATTGGATTGCTCAGCAGCCAATAGACTATATGTAAGACTTTTATATGAAAATGAAATGAAAAAAAATAAGCAAGAAGAATTATGTTTGGAGAATCCTGAGTTATTTAATGGTCGTGTATTAGAAAGAATTAAGAGGGAAATAAAATTAGCAGATTATTTTTTAGTTCCATCTCAGTTCGTAAAAAAATCGTTGGAAATTAGCGGTATTAATAGTGAATCCATTCTTGTAGCTCCTTATGGAGTTGATATAAATCATTTTAGAGGTATTGGTTCATCAAATTCTAATTATGAAATGAAAATAGTTTTTTTATATGTTGGACGAATTACTTATGCAAAAGGATTAAATTACCTGCTGGATTCATTTTCAAAAATTAATAATACAGAAATAGAGTTGAGATTAGTTGGAAATTATAGTATTACCCCAGGTCTGTATGAAAAATATAAAGATCATCCTAAAATAACTTTTTTAGGAAATGTGATGCATAATGAAATGAAAAAAATCTATTCACAAGCTGATGTATTAATTATTCCATCTTTAAATGAAGGAATGTCTCTAAGTGGCTTAGAAGGATGGTCTTGTGGCTTACCACTGATTTGTACAATGAATTCAGGTGTTAATGATTTCGTTGAAAACTATAAAAATGGAATAGTTATACCTGCGGGAGATAGTAATGCTCTAACAAAGGCAATTTTATGGTTTATTAATAATCAAGATAAATTAAAAGAAATGAAAGATTATGCTAGGAAAGCAGCTGAGAATTTATCTTGGGAGACATATAATAATAATATCTATAAAGAAATAAAAAGAATTTTATAAAAATATTTAATAGGGAATTTTGGTTCTCTGTATTTAGTTTGGTAGTAAAGGAGTAATAAAATGATTTCGAGAGTTTTGGTGATAACAGGTGGGTTTGCAAATGGGGGAATTGAAGCATTTATTATGGAACTCTATCGAAATATTCCCCGGAGAAGATACAAATGGATTTTTTAACAATTAGTCCAGAA
Organism: Neobacillus sp. 19; assembly: GCF_049463095.1. NCBI lineage: Bacteria > Bacillati > Bacillota > Bacilli > Caryophanales > Bacillaceae > Neobacillus > Neobacillus sp. 19. Next base: position 39,736 of record NZ_JBMPZU010000011.1, read on the forward strand.
AGGGGATATTATGATAATGAAATTTTAAACAGCTCTGGTAATTTGTATCGGGTTAAGGCAAGTACACCAAAATGGAAGTATTTCTCTTGGATAAAAATAAAGATTAGACTATTAATGTTATATATAAACATTTTAAGAGGAAATAAATACCAAGCATTGCATGTACATGGAACCGGAGGAACTGGGCTGTTATTCTTGTTCATAGGAAAGTTATATAGAGTGAATGTAAGGATTATCCATAATCACGGTATTCCAGAAAGCTATAAACCAACTCTTCTAAATTCTATAGTTCGATATATCAAAAAATTAAGTACAGACATTATTTCCACACATAAATTAGGTTGTTCAAAAAAGATATGTGAATTTTACTTTGGTAAGAATTGCTTTAATGATAGTCGTACTGCTGTAATTAGAAACGGAATAGATTTAGAAAAATTTTCAAATGTATATAAAAAAGGTTACGTAAAAACAAAATACTCTATACCTGAAGAAAAATATAATTTTATTCATGTAGGTAGGTTCTCGAAGGAGAAAAATCAAATATTCTTAATTAGGATGTTTGCAGAATTATGTAAATTACGTAGTGATGTCCACCTAACAATCATTGGCTATGGCTTATTAGAAAAGGAAATTAAAGAAGAGATTCACATAAAGGGAATTGATAGGAACATTTCATTTCTACCTCAGGACAGTTTTATTCCCGAAGTAATGTCAGCTATGAACTTTTTTGTACTCCCTTCATTAAATGAAGGGTTGGGTATTGTCTTAATAGAAGCCCAGGCAATGGGTTTGCCATGCTTTGTTTCAAGTGCGGTACCAAATGAGGCAGATTTAGGTATGTGTATGTATTATCCTTTGAATAAAGGTGAAAAATACTGGGCAAATGTTATTAACGAATCAATAGATAAAAAATCATACAAAAGTAGTATTGATAACAAAAAACTATCAATGTTTGATATAAGAAGCACAGCAAGTATAATGGCTAAAATCTATTGTGAAGAAACATAAGGATGTCGAACTATGACTAAAATTAGTGTAATTGTTCCAATGTACAAAGTTGAAAAACATATAAAAAAATGTATTGAAAATTTAAAGAATCAATCCTTAAAGGATATTGAAATAATTATTGTTGATGACGGATCTCCTGATAATTGCGGTAAAATTGCAGATGATTATGCGGAAACTGACAAAAGGATAAGAGTAATTCATAAGGAAAATGGCGGAGTATCGTCTGCTAGAAATGCTGGAATAAAAGTAGCCAGAGGAGAGTATATAGGATTTGTGGATCCAGATGACTGGATTGAGCCTGTAATGTTTGAAGAAATGTATAAGACAGCAAAAGATAATAACTCCGATTTGTGTAGATGCAAAGGATATTATCAAATCAATGGGAATTTCAAAATTGCCGAGGATATTATTGATAATTTTCATGATAGGGATGTATTTGAAAGCCAATATATTTCAAGACTATTTTCCACAAAATCATTTAGTATTCAAGATAGGATACCATCTGCAGTTTGGTTATGTATTTTTTCTAGAAAACTAATATTGGAACATAATTTATTATTTTCGCATGATTTAACAATTGGTGAGGATACACTTTTTAATATGGAAGCAACTTTTCACTGTAATAAATTATCTATTTGTGAGGGGAAATTTTATCATTATTTAATTAACGATGTATCAGCTACAAAAGCTTATTCCAATAATTTATTTGATAATCTGTATGCTTCTTGGTTGAGCTATAAGAACTTTTTTGAAAAGAATTACTATAACCAAGATATAGATGATAGGCTTAAGATGTGCATTATAAATTTTGCAATACAATCGATAATAAATGAAACAAGGGCAAAAAATACTGTTTTTAAAAGTTTGTCAGAGATCTTAAACATTTGCAACAATAAGGAATTGAATTTAGCATTAAGTGATGTAAATGTTAAAACTATTCCCCTAAAGGATCGACTTAAGGTTTTCATGATGAAATATAAATTTATTCCTTTTATTTATTTCTACTATACGGTATTAAGAAAGAAATAAAAGGAATATCCAATATAGAGAAATAAGGGCAGTAAAAGATAGGTTGGAATTTTAATCCAGTTATAATTGAATTAAACTAATTGGAACATATTCTTCACTCTAAATACAGTATTTTTGAAATGGAAAAAACACTTTGATATTGATTTGATCTTCGTGGGGAAAGGTAAATTTTTAAAAAACATAATCATAAACTAATTAGGAGTTAAAAGAAAGGGTTATTCATATGAAAAAAATAATGGTTTATGCGTATACTCACTTTAATTTAGGTGATGATCTTTTTATAAAAATGCTTTGTGAAAGGTATCCTAATGTAAGATTTTTTTTATACGCTCCTGGTAAATATAAAAATAATTTTAGTAATGTGAAAAATATACGTATAATTCCAATTGAATCAATAACATTTAGAGCCATTAACTATATATCGAGGATTTTAAAAATTGGGTATCTCTTTAGCCGTGAAGCTATAGCAAAAACTTGTGATGCAGCTGTTTATATTGGCGGATCATTATTTATTCAAGGAGAAAATTGGGAAAGTGGAATAAAAAATGTAAAAAGTATGCAAATTAAAAATAAACCTTTTTTTCTTTTGGGAGTAAACTTTGGGCCTTACAAAGATATGGAATATTTTAATAAATATAAGGAATTATTCCAAGGTTATACAGATATATGTTTTAGAGAGCAGTATTCATTTGAATTATTTAATGATTTAAGCAATGTTAGAATTGCTGATGATATAGTTTTCCAATTAAGGAAACCAGATATAAAAACTATTGGGAAAAATATTGTTATATCAGTTATCAAACCATCAGTGAGGAAAGACCTGATGGATTTTGATGATATTTATTATAAAAAAATTAAGGACATATCTATGTATTTTATTGAAAAAGGCTATAGTATAACACTTATGTCCTTTTGTGAATTAGAAGGTGATGAAGAGGCAATAGAATCAATACTGAAGTTAATTCCAAGTGATTATAAAAATAAAATAAATGAGTACTTATATAAATATAATATTGACGAAACATTAGATATTATTGCTGCTTCAAATTTTGTTATTGCATCTAGGTTTCATGCTATGATATTAGGGTGGGTATTTAATAAACCTGTATTTCCAATAGTTTATAGTAGCAAAATGACTAATGTTATGAGAGATGTAGGCTTTAATGGTCTATTCACAGATTTTAATACTATTGAAGCATTACAACCAGAGAAAGTCTTTGAATGTATGAAAACAAATTTAATTGATGTTTCTAATCAAGTCAAAAATTCAGAGAAGCATTTTGAAAAGTTAGATGAGTACCTATTAAACTAAAGTATTTATTGAAAAAGGAAGAAGTCGTTATGAATCAAATGAAAATGGGAACTCTTTTAACATATGTCACTCAGTTTGTTCAAATTATTATTACAATTTTATATACACCAATTATGTTGAGATTATTAGGTCAATCTGAATTCGGTCTTTATTCCTTAGTAATATCTGTTACAGGTGTTCTATCTATATTAGATTTAGGCCTCGGAAACACAATTGTTAGATATACCGCAAAATATAAAGTTTTAAAAGATAAATTAACTGAATATAGTTTAAACGGTTTTTATTTGATACTGTATACTCTTATTGGACTAATTACCTTACTACTGGGTTTATATATTATCTTAAATCTTAACACGATATTCTCAAACTCACTTTCTCCTGAAGAAATAGAAAAGGCTAAGATATTAATAATAATATCTGTTATTAATTTATCTTTGTCATTTCCTTTAGGTATATTTGGATCAATTATGATGGCTTATGAACAATTTATATTTATAAAAATTATTTCCCTTGTTAGAATTATTTTAAATCCATGTGTTATGCTCCCTTTATTAATGAACGGTTATGGGTCGATTGCAATGGTAGTTGTTATTTCCTCATTAAATATTATTAGTTTGCTTATTAATATATGGTATTGTTTTAAAAAATTAAAAATTAAATTTCATTTTAATAATTGGAATTCAAAATTACTAAAGGAAATATCCGTTTTTTCCTTTTATACATTTCTGATTCTGATAGTAGATAAGATTTATTGGAGTACGGATCAAATTATTCTAGGAATTAATCAAGGTACCAAAGAGGTATCTATTTATTCAATTGGAGCAACCTTTTCAACGTTTTTTATTACTTTTACTAGTGTAATAAGTAGTTTGCAGTTGCCGAGATTTACTAAATTAGTTACATCAGGTGCCTCGGATAAAATTATATCGGATCAGTTTATAAAATTAAGTAGATTTCAATTTATAATAGGCTGTTTTATTTATGGAGGATTTTTGTACATTGGAAAGGATCTAATTATTTTATGGGCTGGTAAGGGTTATAATAATTCTTATTATATTGCATTAATAATTATGACTAGTTTGCTTTTTGCGGTAGTTCAAAATAGTGCTATTGCTGTCGTCCAAGCGAAGAACCTTAATCATTTTCGGTCTATTGCTCAATTAATTATAGCATTAATAAATATCGGATTAACTATTCCATTGTCAATAAAGTATGGTGGGTTAGGGGCTGCTATAGCTACTAGTGTAACTTATTTAATTGGAAATAATATTATCATGACAATATATTATCATAAAAAAGCAAAACTTAATATGATTGAACTTTGGTTGCAATTAATAAGATTCGTGCCATCATTTTTAATCTTAATGATATTATTGATATTTATCAATCTAATTGATTTCTCAGGGTCATATTTCAGTCTAATTGTTAAGGTGATTTTATACTCAGGATTTTACTTTACTACTATATATATTTTCAATATGAATAAATATGAAAAAAGTTTTATTTCTTCTATATGGGTGAAGTTGAAACTAAATTGATTTAGTAACATGTTAAGTTGTTTGTATTAATAAGTAAAAGGGAGAAAAATTGATGTCCATTCCAAATAATAAGTTACTAACTATTTACCAACCTAATATTCTTTCTGGTGAAAATGGAGTTAGAATTCAAGCTGAATTCGAAATTAATGGAACGATCGATGTACTATGGTATGAGGTAGAATCAAAATATGGACAATACCTTACCTATGAAAGATTAGATGGCTTTCTAGTTGGTTTATTATTGTATGCTCTTAAAAACGAACATGATATACAGATACTAGGACCAGTTTCAGAAAGTCTATTTTTTCAGTTAAAGAAATATGTAATACCCTTAATTTCGCAGGTCTATGGTTATAAGCCAATAAACATCATATGCGATAATTTAGTATCTGGGAACTTGGAGAGTTTGAATGCTGTAGGAACAGGCTTATCATGTGGTATTGATTCATTTAGCACAGTATATGAAAATATGGTTAATGAAGATATAGAAAAGTTTAAAATAACTCACTTTACTTTATTTAATGTGGGTTCACATCGAGACTTTGGAGGAAAGGAGGCAGAGAATCTTTTTTTTGAACGAGCGATCATGGCAAGAAAATGTGCTGATGAATTAGGTAAAGAATTTATTAGTGTGAATAGTAATATTAGTGAAATATTACAATTGGAATTTCAACCTACACATTCATTTAGAAGTATTTCGGCTGTATTAGTTCTTCAAAAATTATTTGGGGTATATTACTATTCCTCATCATATCATGCAAAGCACTTTAAATTAAGTAATAAAGACTCAGCTTATTACGATATCTTTAATATGAGTATGCTGTCAACTGAAAATTCAAAGTTTTATTCAACATGTCCAACTGCTACTAGAGTAGAGAAAACCAGAATGGTAGCAAAATATGTTCCTTCGCATAAATATTTGAACGTTTGTGTACATGATGGCTTCAATTGTGGAAAATGTTTTAAGTGTACAAGAACGCTTCTGACATTGGAGATTATAGGGGAATTGGATAAATTCTCCCACTTATTTAATATAGAGGCATATGAAAGTGTTAGAAAGAAATATATAGCAAAGATTATAGCTTATAGAGATAAAGATATATTTAACCAGGAGATTTCCAATGAGATTTTAAAAACAAATTTTAGAATACCTATCTATTCCAAATTTGCTGCCTTCTATCTCAAAATAAGGGATTTTATAAAATAATAGCTATGGAATTAAACGGTTAACTATCAACTTACGAAATTTGGGGTCAACCCAACTCAACTTAATACTGGTGCCTGTGGTCAAGCCCCCAATTTATAGACATTATTAAAATACGACATTATGCTAATTTTTGGTAATTATGATAGTAATCTTTAGGAGAAATGAATCCAAGTTTTTGTTGGATTCGTTTCTCATTGTAATATCGAAGATATCTTTTTAAATCTTCCTCAAAGGAAGGAAGTTTTACCTCGTAGAAGCAAGGAAACTCTGTTTTAAGTTGAGAAAAGAAGCTCTCAATTACGGCGTTATCCCAACAGTTAGCCTTTCGGGACATACTGGGAGTGAACTTTAATTTCTTCGCTAGTTTATTATGCTCGAAGGATCGGTAAACACTTCCTTGATCACTATGGATTATAACGCCCTCTAAAGATTTTAATTTTCTTCCTTTTTGAGCAGCTTGAATTGTAGTTTTAATAAGCTCCTTGTTGGGACTGGAGCTAACCTGTACAGCAAGTAATTCACGGTTAAATAAATCCATTAACGCTGAAATGTAATACTTCTTATCCTCTATCCAAACCTCTGTCATATCCGTCACCCATTTTTGATTTGGGTGAGTGGCTTCGAAGTCCCGATTCAGGAGGTTTTCATAGACATAACCAGCAGCCTTTCCTTTGGATTCTTTGGAAGTCTTTGGACGTCGTACAGTTGCTTTAAGATTTGATTCTCTCATGATGCGAGCTACTTTTTTTTGGTTAACAAGCGTTCCCTTGGCAGATAAATACTTGTTGATTCGTTTTGCGCCGTAGGTGCCTTGGTGAAGAGAGTAGACCCTTTTTATCTTGGTCAGTAACTCACGGTCTTTAGCTGATACCTGAGCTTTTGGTCTTCTAAGATAGGCATAATAGCCACTTGGAGAAACTCCTAGGATAGAACAAAGAAGGCGAACTGAATAATCCTTCCTCAAGTACGTAATAGCCTCAAATATCTTGCTTATTCGTTCTCCTTGAGAAAGGCCTGGAACTTTTTTAATATCTCATTCTCAATTCTTTTTCTTTTAGTTTTTTCTCTAACTCTTTCACTTTTTGACTATTATTTTTAGATTGAGGTGATTGGTGTGAATTAGGATTCTTAAGCCCGTCCTCGCCGTTCTCTTTATATAAATTAACCCACCGGTTTACAGTATCACGGTGTAGGCCTAAATCGTCTGCCACTTCTATAACTGATTTCTTTCCATCTAGAATCTTTTGTATTGCTTCTATCTTAATTTCGACACTTGTATGTTTTTTGGCCATTCTAGTTGTCCCCCTAAGATGCAGATATGTCGTGTTTTAATCTATACTATATGTCCATTATAAGGGGGTCAACCACTGTCACCGCCCGGATTTTGTCGAAGGTTGATAGGTTTTTAGATAGGTAGAAAATGATAGGAGATGCAACTGAACATTGAGCCTTATACATAAAAGAAAAAGAGAATCGACTATCAAGTAATCGATTCTCTTTAATATTACGCAATCAATCCAAAGCTTAAGTCGAGTAAATCTTTTTCTACGTCTTTTATCGTAGCACCCGATTCAATCTTTTTTATTATTTCTTGAACTGCGGGGGATATTGGCAAATTTTTTTCTGTGAATAATCGTTTTAAGTAATCTAACAGGTCAACTTTATTATCTTCCCGCATAGCTCTGCTGATTAAATCGCTGTAGATCCTTGTATGATCTTTACCGGCTGGTCCCTGTATTATTATGCCCGCATTATAAATTTTTTCGTTTTTAATATGCGATGGTGCCATTTTTACATCTCCCTTTCATTGTATGTCTAGGTAAAAGATAACATATTTAAAATACTAATGTATAATTTTATGAATTTCTGAATTTCGGTGTAAGACCCCCACTCGGCTAAAGTTTAAAGCGGTAAAGCAGTAGCAGTATAGTCAAGCTCGAACTAGATCAAAGTAATTGTAAATAATAAAGCCGCTGCTTATTAAGGTAGAGGAATTTTTATGATGATTGAGGCATGAAACAACTCTACCAATGCTGTAAAACTACTTAATATTGCTAGTGTTGCTTTTCTTTGAGTAATAAAATATGTGACACCATCTAGAATTATTTCCTGATTACGATTTTATCTAAAAACGTCTTGGTTTTCTTCTTGTGTGACTTCTTACAGATCGACCATTCCGAAAATGTCCTCTAACGTATACAGTACCGTTATTCGAATAAATATTAAAATATAGAAATAACCCTGAAATAAAAATTCCAATTATAATTAAATAAAGTAATAAGAATAGTAGTAGATAAAATGAAAGGGCCGCATTAACAAAAAGTAATAGACAAATTAAAGTTAAAGCAAGCTGGCGTAGAATCGGAGTTTGTTCAGGAATTATTGATGTAACTTGAATGCCAATAATGATTGATAGTATAATGCCAAAAGTTGTAATTATAATGGCAGCAATCAAAAGGTAACTTTCATTAGTACCAGCTGTTAATAAATGAAAGGAATTTTTTAATATAGATTCAATTTCTGAGAATTGTTTAATCTTAAATCGTGAAAGACACTTGATTCCAATATATGTACAAATAGAACTAATAAAGTACCACCAGATTAAGCTAAAAATTTTCATTATCATCTCCTCCACTAAAAATATATGCGTCAAGCCGCTTCGTTTATCCCACCTTTTTCCTATATGAAATTATTTTATCCTCAAAGCCAAAAATAGGAGTGCTGAAAATAACCTTTCGAGAAATTCCGGGGTCAGCCCCCAACTCATTAATTTTCTTTTACATATATGTTCGTGGTAAAATTCACATAAATTATCTTTTGTGGAGGGGGAAATTAAATGAGTAGGGTAATTTTAACAAGTGATCAACAGGCCAAGCGTATGAAGCTTGAGGAATTATTGGGATTATTAAAGGATGATGTAGAGAAGAACGAAATTTCACAATTCGGGTGCCTGTCACCACCCGAAATAGCTCGGATTTTGTCGAAGGTTGATGGGTGATTACAGCCAAGAGATTTTACCACCCTTGCCATCCTTTTTACCACTGTTTGCCAAGGAATTTACCGGTCTACGCCAACACATTTACCAATGGATAGAAATGCCCTACAGATTAACCAAATAGGTATCTTATAGTGGTTTTATTTTTGATTAATTACTTAGAGTGGTTACTGAAGTAATCGAAGATTATCTTCCTAGATCCTTCATTAGATTTCCGTGCCTGTCACGCCCCGAATAATCTTGTTTCACGAATATGTTCCACATTGGCCCGAAGGATTGACAGCTAGTCAACCGCTGTCAACACCCTAATCTCGGGTCATAATACCGGTGCCTGTCACCGCCCGTATTTTGTCGAGATTTGTAGTTATTTCACAACTCTTGTTCTTTTAATGCTTACAGCCATGTTGCGGTGTTTGTCAAGAAATTTGTCGTATTTTACTTTCAAAAATCTTTCAAAATCCTACCGCGCTAACATAAATGAATACAATATAATATTATACACATTTGCGAAGTTATCCATGCTACACAAACGGTAGCAGGTTAGTTGAATATAGAATGGATGAATATTCCATTCTTTTTCAATGGAAGCCCAGAATATATGCTAGAATGAAGTTGAATTAAAATACAAGTTTTAAGCGAAAGGATGCTGCAAATGTCTGAGGAACTGTTTGATTTTGAGGAAATTGACTTTACGAAAAGTATGCATTATGAAGTGAACCTCACCAAAATCGAAAGGGAAGTCCTGAGTTATCCCAAAAATTCTGGTGCCTGTCACCACCCGGATTTTGTCGAAGATTGGTAGGTTTTTATATTTATAGAAGATGATAGGTCGGAGTTGCTGCTGAATGTTGTTAGGGAGGTTGGTTGTCGCTCTTTTTCCTTTTGATGCCGCCCGATTTTTGTCGAAGGATTTTATTAGTAATAGATAAGGAGAGTCAGTCATTTAGTGAAAATGATTGCCGCAAATAAAATACGGCGGCCCAAGAAAATAAAGGCGATGTGATAAGACCGCCACTTCTGGAACACTGTGCTTGTTTCTATTTAAATCTCGCAAAAACTTGCCCTACTTCTTGACCAGTAATTTTTTTGCAATGACCACCAGCTCGAACATACATATCAGGCCCGTACCAGCAAGGATCATCGCCACATTTAATTTCTAAAACCAAGACAGAATTGCCTTTATAATGCATCTTTGAAACAATATTTGATTTTAGATTATCAGGGAGGGGTGAGTTACTTATTTTATCTGCTATAAAAGATATATATTGGTCTAAGCTTACATTTTTTAATTTGGCTTCTCTTTCTAAACCTACTATACCGAAATCTCCAATCCTTGAAGCAGTGATATTATCTAATTTTTCAATTCTTTGGGTATGTTCTTCACGATCGGTCACACCTATGAATAACCATCCTACTCTATTCTTACCTAAGTTTGCCAGGGCAGCAATATTATGAGTGATCTTTTCAAAACTGTTCTCATCAAGTTGTCTTTCTATTGCTAGTGTATAAAATCCCTGCTTAAAGTCATAAAAGGCTGGCTCAACCTTTGATAATCTTAAATAGTTCTCAAAATCAATTGAAAGAGTTCCGATGCTTCTGAGTGTTTGTTTTGCTTTTCTAAAGTGATCTTGGAATTTGCGGTGCCTGTCACAGTGATTACAGCCAAGAGATTTTACCACCCTTGCCATCTTTTTTACCACTGTTCGCCAAGGAATTTACCAGGCTACGCCAACACACTTACCAATGAATAGAAAACCCCTACAGATTAACCATCTAGGCATCTTGTAGGGCTTTTAGTGTTGATTAATTACTGAGAGTGGTTACTGAAGTAATCGAAGATTATCTTTCTAGATCCTTCATAAATATCTTGATCAGTCCAGCTATAAGGATGAGGTTCCTCCCCGTATATCTCTAAAAGCTTTTCTTTTAGTTCCTTTGGGAAAGGGACCCAGCATTTGAAACCCACCCAAAATTCTGGTGCCTGTCACCACCCGAATTTTGTCGAAGATTGATAGGTTTTTAGATAGATAGAAAATGATAGAATAGAGTTGCAACTGAATATTGTGAGGGTGGCCGGGTTGTCGATCTTCTTTTCCTTTATTAGGGAGGGAGGTGATACTCCTGGAAACTTTTCTTGTAATTCTTCGAGAAGTGCTGAAAGGGATTCTGCGTGAAACAAGCGCATATTTCTATCGAAAAAACGTTCTAGAAAACAAGAAAACCGCCCCGCGCCGTCACAAGCAAAAGGGTGGTTCTCATAAATAACCTACTTTGACAACCACCACCCTGACGGTAGAGGTTGCAAGGAGAAGTGTTGACGCACTTCTCTTTTTTATTATATATCCATTATAAACAAAAATATTCCGATTTAAAAGGGAAAACTCCATAATCCCGGTGCCTGTCACCGCCACCGCCCGAGTGAATATCGGTCCACTGTCACCACCCAAATTTTGTCGAAGATTGGTAGGTTTTTATATTTGTAGAAAATGATAGAATAGAGTTGCAACTGAATATTGTGAGGGTGGCCGGTTGTTGATCTTCTTTTCCTTTAATAGGGAAGGGGGTGATATATCTGGAAACTTTTCTTGAAATATTGCGAGAAATTCTAAAAGGAATTTTGCGTGAAGTTAGCGCTTATTTCTTTCGGAAAAACATCTTAGAAACAAGAAAACCGCCCCGCGCCGTCACAAGCAAAAGGGTGGTTCTCATAAATAACCTACTTTGACAACCACCACCCTGACGGTAGAGGTTGCAAGGAGAAGTGTTGACGCACTTCTCTTTTTTATTATATATCCATTATACAGTAAAGTATTCATGGTGAGAAGCAAATGAATTGTAGCATAAAAATTCGGGTGTCTGTCACCACTCGAAATCACTCGGATTTTGTCGAAGGTTGATGGGTTTTCATTTTGATAGAAAGTGATAAGATGGAGGTGTGAATATTTCGCAATAGCCTTTTTGAGCTTTCTTTTAATCCTTTCTATTTAAACTGTTTTTTCCCCCTCATTTTATTTTTATTCCCATTATATTTCTTGCAACCTAGATAAAGTCAAAATAAATGGTGTTTCATAAGGCTATTTTGGAGGTTGTTTTATGACAAAAAAGGTAACAAGTATCGGTTTGAAAGGGATGGAAGGTTATCGTGTACAAGTGGAGGTGAGGATTCGACAAGGCACAGAATCAATGGTGATTGTTGGCCTGCCGGATGCTTCTGTAAAAGAATCAAAGGAGAGAGTTGTTGCTGCAATTAGCCATTTTGATATGGATGTAACGGATCAAAAGGTGGTGGTTAATTTGTCACCGGCGGAACAGAAGAAAAATGGACCGCTGTTTGATTTGGCGATAGCGATTGCTGCTTTAAAGGAACTCAATGTAATCAAGGCGGAAATACCTTTGGACATTGCCTTTATTGGTGCCTTATCCCTTGATGGTGAGGTAGTAAAAGCCGAGGGAATGCTTCCGGCATTGGTTTCGGCAAAGTCGCTGGGGATAAAGAAGGTGTATTTTCCCTATGATTCACAAGTACCGATTCATATGCTGCAAGGGGTAGAGTGCATTGTGGTGCACCATATTGAGGAAGTTGTGCAACATCTAGAAGGACAAGAAAGTCTATTACTGCATCCCAGATTAACCCGAGAGGATTGCATCTCCAACCTTCCAGCCCCTCAGCAAAAGGATTTCTGTCATGTGATAGGGCACGAACAGGCAAAACGAGCTTTAGAGATTGCCGCTGCCGGCGAACATAATGTACTTATGAGCGGTCCGCCGGGATGTGGGAAAAGCTTGCTTGCTGAAACCTTTCCATCCATTCTACCCCCGCTTACCAATCAAGCCCAGTTAGAAGTGCTCAGCCTTTACCAGCTTGCTGGAGAAAATAGAATGTCAACCAACATGGTACCATATCGACATCCACACCATTCCGCATCTTCTGTAGCCATCATTGGCGGCGGTTCAACTCCTCGACCGGGAGAAATATCACTAGCACACCATGGTGTATTGTTTTTAGATGAAATAGCTGAGTTTACAAAAAAGACACTTGATATGCTCAGGCAACCCCTTGAATCAGGCAAAGTAACGATTAGTAGAGCACATTCAACGATAACCTATCCATCATCCTTTATCTTGATTGGGGCAATGAACCCATGCCCTTGTGGATATCTTAGTTCTAATCGTCAGTATTGCACCTGTTCACAAAAACAAATTCACACTTACCGAAATCGTTTATCAGGACCAGTCTACGACCGACTTGATATTTTGTTATCCTTAAAGTCGGTTAATTTGGACCAACCATCGAAACAGTCAGAAAGCTCAGAGGAAATAAGAAATCGTGTGGAAACTGCAAGGCAGTTACAGTATCAACGTTACAGAGCGGAATATACAAATGCAAAAGTGCCCTTTGAAATCATGACAGAGGTCAGCCCCTTAATGAGTGATCAGAGAAAAATGCTAAACAATCTTGCTGCAAAACAAAATTGGAGTAATCGCGTCCAAATTAAAATTATTCGACTGGCTAGAACGATCTCAGACCTGGCTAGTGAAAACATGATAACTGATCATGCGATTTGGGAAGCGATGACCTTAAGACGCTGGGGAATGCATAAACAACAAACGATGGCGAGGGAAACCTAATGTCACGTCCAAAAAGAGTATGGGTTCCCGACTGTTATTATCATATCGTTTGCAGAGGCAATCGCCGTGACCCGCTTTTTCGTAACGCCAGTGATTTTCAAGCGTTTCTTCATATCCTCCATCAACTTCATGAAAAGTACCCTTTTGAAATGGCCTCGTATTGTTTAATGAACAATCATTATCATCTGCAAATGAAATCAGAGGAGTATCCGTTATCAAAGCTTATGTCACAGGTTAATAAACGGTTCGCGAATTACTATAATACCAAATACCGGTTAACCGGTCATGTGTTTGAAAAACGCTATTACGACAAAATTATTGAAGATAAACAGGGAATGCTTGAGGTTAGCCGTTATATTCATTTAAATCCTATAGAGGCAAAAATGACACGGAAGCCCGAACATTATCCATGGAGCAGCTTTTATTTATATAAGTACGTACCTTCCGTACTGCCTTGTTTTATGAATATCAGTAGCTTGCTGGATTATTACGAGGGAACACTGGCTCAAAAAAGAGAGAAATATTGTCAGAGTTTATTTGTTTGAGGATGCCTAGACACCGCTTTTAGAACAGTAAAGCGTGAGGTCTTAGCAGTGGGGAATAATAATTGAGTTACACAATTAAATGGAAAAATTGACAGAATCGAAAAAACGGTAACTTCTCATCCAGACTGTGTCTATGGTCTAGGAAAGAAGTCAACAGTCATGATAAAATAAAAAGAAAAAATGTAGGTGACTGTATGAATTGGTGTGAACGCTGTGAAAGAAATGAAGCAAAAGTTCATCTCAAAATGGAGGCGACTAGTATGCATCTATGTACGAATTGCTATAACCAACTTATGGCTGAGGAACTTGAAGTTGATTTGGATCAGCTGCTTGAATCTTTTGCAATGAAAGACGGTCAAGGCGTTAGTCGAACCTTTTATGTGGAACGCCGAGTAAATCCAATTGGAATATATTTAGAAGCAGTAGAAAACATAGAATTTGGTTACAAATTTGCTGTCCATGGTGAATTAAAAAGTAACCAACAAGAACTTCTTAGCAAATTAATGGAAAAGGTAAGAAAAGGTATCAGAGAGCAACAGGTTGAAACCGGCGTTTTCCCTAATGGCCAAGAATACAATACTGTTATTAATGATCAACTCAAAGGTCTTATAGAGTATGATGCATCTTCCGAAGGCACCCCACTTGTGATTAATACCGGTGCCTGTCACCACCCGAATTTTGTCGAAGATTGATAGGTTTTTATATTTGCGGAAAATGATAGAATAGGGTTGCAACTGAATATTGTTAGGGTGGTTGGTTGTCGCTCTTCTTTCCTTTTCGGGGAGGAGGTGATAATCATGGAAACATTTCTTGAAATGCTACGAGAAATTCTGAAAGGAGTCATGCGGGAAACCGCTGCTTTTATCTTTCGGAAAAACATTCTAGAAAACAAGAAAACCGCCCTACGCCGTCGTAAGCAAAAGGGTGGTTCTCGCAAATAACTAACTATGACAACCATCACCCTGACGGTAGAGGTTGCAAGAGAGAAGAGTTAGCAGCTCTTCTCTCTTTATTATATATCCATTATAAACAAAAATATTCCAAATTAAAAGGGATAACTCCACAATCAGTTATCTGTAGAATGCCATGACTGGGGCCAGTGAATTTCGGTTCACTGTCAATAAGATACCTGTCACCACCATTCTATATTGAGTTCGCGAGTACCGTCACTGCTACACTAAGTATGACTGTGCCAAGTATTATTGAAATATAAAGTAGGTTCTTTTTCATTTTCTTCTTTCTCAGTACCTCTTCAGGTGTGTTCCACATACTTTTTGACATCAAAAAATTCCCCTTTTTCATTTGATGGTAGCTGGCTGGCATGTCCAATGACAGAAGCCCCTATAGCTTTGCGTCGTCACCTTTCAGTGAGTTTGCCTTTAAAAAAGTATTATATATTAAACTTCAGATGTCTGTCACGGCTCGATAATTTTTTATCGAGAGCAGCGGCAAACCCCTAGCTTATGCCTTGAGTGCTTCTAAAGGCAATTTCGAATTTGTGATTCTAAAAATAAAACAACATATATAGAAATAATAAAGCTGTTTATTTAATTCGGGTGCCTGTCACCACGTGGATTTTATGGAAGATTGATTGGAATCGTTAGATAAGGATGACCCATTTGGTTTAAATGAGGAAATAAAAATGTTGATTTTTAAATGTATCGATTGTGGTGAAGAGGACGAGGTTCCTGAATATGTAGTTGAAGAGTTTCATTTTGATTTGGAAGAAAATGAAGAAGTGGAAGTGGTCTGTCCTTTTTGTAATGGCACTATATGTCGAGCGAGGAATATCCCAAGTGAATAAGCTTCACTTGGGACGTGGATTAAGTCGCGTTAGCGATTTTGTACGATATACTCTTTATTTTACTTTTGATACCTGAACCTTGATTTTATCTTCACGAGAATTAATATTAGTAATTCGTATCTCGTATTTACTGGCTGCTTGATAGACGAATTGGTCACCTGTCGAATAACTTTTTCTTTTATCAGAATCATAGCCGGTTGATCCAACTGTTATGTCTGCCGTGTTTAGCCCAATATAACTAACTGAAACATAGACTTCATTATTCAAGTAATTCACTGTTTGATTCAATGCGATTTCGCTTTCTTGATAGGTTGGAGCGGTTGAAGATGGACTTTCCAAAGAAGTGCCTTTATTGTTGCTATTTTTTATTTGAAGTTCCTCTTCCTTTTGTTGTAATTGCTTTTTAGCCATATTTAATTGTTCGGTCAATGTTGCATTTTCAGAATCACTATTCTTTAATTTCACATTTACCTCATCGTTTGCCTTTTTGCTAAGTTTTATTTGGTCGTTAAGGATTTCATTTTCACTCTTATACTTGAGATTTTCTTTTTTATAATAACTTACCTGATTGATTAATTCGGAATCTGATGGCGTGCTATTACTTCCAATAGGAAACCCGAGAGCGAAACCAAAACTCAATACTGTAATCGTGTAACTCCAGAGCCCCAATCTACTATCTAAACTAATTCTTTTCTTTTTAGGTCTTTCTTTTGCAACGGTATTTTTATCGTCTACTTTTCTAGTAGATACAGAAAATGCCTTCAACTTACCCGGGTTATTAGTGGGCAGCTTTCTTTTGAAATCATCACTCATATTTTACACCTTTATTAAAAATTACTTGTAGTAATATTCTTCAAACAACTATGGGAATATCATACAGATGATACTATATTACCATTTCAAAGGGATTCATAATATGTTTATTTGATATAAGACTAAATTTTTGTCATCACGCTAACTCATGTAAAATCTGATCATAAAAAGAGCTAAGCACCCCCTAACTCGTTCCGTTTCCTAATGATACTAACTTGTGACAATTTCTGCTGCAAATTATGAACACTTTTTAACATTCCTGTAAAAATAGAGGAGAAAGAGCTGGCCTTTAAAGAATAAATGAAGTATTTCAATAAAGGTGGTTTTTCAATGGCTAAAATGATGGCTAAAACGATGATTCTGCAAAAAGGGGAACGGGATTATATTAATGGTGTTGTCCAAGCAATTATGGATTGTGATGTCTCAAACGAACACTGGCTATTGGATTATGACGGGGTGTTAAAGTACAAAGCCTGTAAAGTGATTGATGCTGCATTAGAGGCTCAAATTAATAGCGGTAAAATCAAGGCAAGATGTTATTTCGGGGAATTTCTGATCAGAAATTTCCACTATAAGGCCGGTGGTACCGATGATTTGTCCAAACAGTGGGCCAAGAAAGCGGTAAAAGCTGTTATTTCACATGGTAAAAAAACAGCTTTAGCGGTTTATGGTAGATAGGCGGAATAAACATGGTCTACAAGGGAGCCTGTGAGGATAAACAGTCACTCATAAAAAATAGCAGGTTAATGTTAATATTTTGTAGTCTAATAAAAGGGAGTGAAATAAATGCTTTTCAAAGGTAAGGAACAGATAATTAGGGATGTCATTTATTTGGCGGAATCTTGGAAAAACCTCCATGATTCATCAGGATTTGAGGGTAGCAGTCTGAAAGAAATACGAGAATTTGAAGCAACACCCACGGGTAGAAAGATCCAAGCTGCAGAAGACGCATTATACAGTTACATGATGGCTTTAAGTGTGGAGGATGTGAAAATGCTCAAGGCTATCATGTACCTTGGCCGGGACCGTGATTACGATAAATCCCTTTCTCCTTTTGAAATATATAACGACTATTTTGAGTACATTGGGAAAGGCGGTTGGAAGAGTAAAGAAATTGGAGTAAATCAAATGACTGAAAAAATGCCATTGGCTAATTATTTAAAGAGCGGTTTAAACATTCTTGAGGTTGTAATTTAATAATCATACTAGGTGTAGCCTTTCTGGAGGCTGCACCTTAATTTTTTCGGCCCAGCCTTTAACAAGTTAACTAAAATAAACTACAGGCTCTCAACTTTTTTAAGTTTTTTGGTACAGGTTTCAACATTCTTTTTAGACATTTACCCAGAAGAATCCTTTATTGAAGCACACTGAGGTTACTTTCAATTAAACATTTGATTGGTGGCGGAAATATGGGGAAATGATAGAATCATGAAGGTTCGCGTGAAGTAAGTCAAATTGTACAAATATTTGGGCCATTATCTGTAAATTTCCCTGGCAATTCTCGACAATTTCCTTATCGATTTTGCAGGGGAAATCCTAATAGATTGCTATTTAGCTGCTGTTTCAATCAAATGTTTGCATAAGATAGCATATACGGAATTTGGTCGAAAGGATGTCGATTCGTGAAAATAAGGATTCAAATCTATTCCGTACCTTATTTTTATTACACCATTCAGCAATTTTTTTACCGTTTTAGCTAAAGAAAGGTGTATCTATCTAGGTTTGTAGCCGTTTTAATTAAACGTTTGTTTGATAGCGGAATTGGAGGAGAAAGGTCGAGGCGTGTCTGATTGCGGAATAAATGAAGATATTTCAATAGAAATGTAAAAGCATCGGCAAACGCCAATGCTTTGAATCCTTTTCATCAATAGGTGTTTTATCTAGATTCTTAGGGGTAATCGTGAATGATGCCACTATTTTAGTTTAGGCCGACTCTTTTAAAAATTAATAGATATAATTGCTTTTGCAAACTTTCTCCTTACGAACTGAATTTATCGGCAGCATATAATCCATTATGCGCGTTTCTTTGGCCCTTTCCTATGACCTTTCTTTGGACTTTTCGTAAATGTTAGCGGCTTTTTTTCTTCATCGGTCATTATTTTCTTAAATTGTTCGGCGGTTTGCAGTTTATGGTTGAACGAATAAAGATTCGAAGGAACAATAATAATTAAACCATTCTTAAACTCTATTCGGGCTTTTCGATTTAATATACTTGTTCTTAAAATAAGATCCGGATTAAACCAGATGGCGTCTGGACGCTTTGCAGATTTATTTGGAAAAACACAAATCATATGTATAGGATTAACCATTACAGGGCACATATGTTTATCGCAAAGCAGCATTTTGGAGGTTTCCATTGCTCCACTTAAATTAAAACCAATACATCTGATACTATCATCGAGAATTTCTAAAGGGGACCTGTCTACAATAATCACTCTGTTTATTTCCGTTACGATGGTACAAAGCTTTCCGTTCCGATCATGCTGTCCAACCATATACATAAAATCCTTATTAATGATGTACTTTTCTACGCTAATCATTGATTCATCTCCCTTTAACGGTTTTAGGTTACGATCTTCCAGTAATACAAGTTGTTTGGAAACGTGTAACCCCATGCAGCCATACGTTCTAAAATTAGGATACGCCATTCTTTGGGTGGATCTTTAAACTTTTCTCAACATTCCCTGCTCACTCCTTGAGTTAGATATTATTTTTAAAAGAAATAAGCTGCTACCAAGAAGATAAAAGCCACTTCCTATTAAAGCGGTTTCAAATCATTTCGCGAGATCATCATGATGTTATCGGAAGGTTTATTGCAGCATAGGGTGTGTACACTTAGTGATGGTTACGGAACTGTTATTATGGCTGGTACATTAATACTATCTGTATATGTAAAATATTATTAAATATGGTATTATTACCCTCTAATATTATTATACAATACTTTTGGCCTATATATGAAGGATAAAGTAAGAAAATCGCTAAAATTCAAGACAGTTCGTGACAAATATATGACAGCTTTCGATTACTTTCATCAAATATTATTCACTGAAATTTAGTTTTGGGATGGCTAGTATAATATTGTGAAATTATGAACAAATAAAGAGTCAAGAAGAGGCTAATCTAAGAAGTTTTTTGTATGTATTGGATTATTCAACTTTATTCTACGGTGGCTGAAATATGTATGAAATCTGAGGAGTTCGATCTTAAAGAGCTGGACCCCATATACGTGTTGATTGGTGCATGTATTGGAATATGTATATATTGCAAAAAGGATGGTCTGAGAACGGTTGACGATGTTTATTCTTCATTCGTCTCCACTAGGGTAATAATCTTTCGCATATCTTTTATATTTAGTGCTTCGGCAATCCGCTCGATATGGTTAAAATTAATATTTTTCCTTTGTTGGTTCCCCAACTCATTCAGTGCTTCGGGACGTACATCTGCTAGGCGGGATAATTCCCTCATTGATATATTATGCTCTTCAATTAATTCATGAAGCATTACCTTAACCTTAGTTCCCATAGCGCCCGAATCACCTCATTTCAAATCATCTCTAATGAAAAGCTATCATATAGAAATAACTGAGGTGGGACGCTTAAGCGTCTCATTTTTGGTTGATTATGTTGAAAAGATAAAACTCTTCTGGAATAGTGATCGTTTGGACTAAATGTTGTCAAAAGGGGGGGATTAGTAAAGCCAATTTTTATTAATCAGAGTGCAGATTTCGCCATTATTTTTTGGCTGTTGGAAGGAAAGTTCATGATTGGAGCGGGATAAGGTTCATTTCAATCAAATGTTTAAGTAATAGCGGAACGATGGGGAATAGATAGAATTATGTATGATCACGTGAAACTAGTTAAAATGTGCAAGTTTATGGGGGGTTATCTGTACATTTCATTTATGTATCTCGACAATATTCTTTTCGCATTAGCTGAGAAAATACTTATAGATTCATACTTTGCTGTTGTTTCAAACAAATGTTTGAATAGTATAGCATATAAGGAATTAGGTCGAATGGATGTCGCTTAAAGAAGAAAATTTTATATTTGCCGTAATTCAATAAGAAACTATCATAAAATGCGAAAAATGCCTCCAAAATTGAATTTTGGAGGCATTTTTGATGTTTTAAGGGTCAAAAACGCCCTCAAATGTAAAATTGACGAGTTCGATTCTTTCTCTCAAACCCACTATCGTAGAGGTGCCGGAAACGGAAACATAGCGGTGAAAGGGTGGCTTAAGATGATGAATTTGAAATCAGGCAAGATAGAGGGCTTTGAACAGTTTTCCCAATTTGAGAGTTTACAAGAGTTTAATCAACATATGGAATGGTGGCTGCTGGATCATAAGAAGGATTTTTCAAAGGGGGAGCTAGTCGGCTTAAAGCGGCTGGTTCGTTTTGCTGCGAAAATCCCTGGGGTGTGCAATGCGAAGATAGGCACGATGTTAAAAGTGATCCATCAAGAGTACAGGAATAATGGCATTTCTCGTTCGACATTTAAACGGATGATTCTGAAGGCGAAGGATGTAGGGATTTTCACGGTCTATGAAACGGAGCGCACAAACGGCTCCCAATCAAGTAATCTCTATGTGTTCAATCGTTTTCCGGTAAATGAACTACCTAAACAACAAACAATGAACCACCCAATAGAAACTATTAATCTTTTAAAAACTGAAAAAGATCAAAAGATAAAAAAACGTATAGAGGAACCGTCTCCATTGGACCATACCTTTGTGAGCGACCGTGTACCAAAGCCTTTTGCAGAATTTGTTACATGTTTCTTCGACGATGCTAAATTAATCGAAGACTATTGGCGTATGGTTCATATTCTTGCGTTTGATTATAAACTGCACCAAGAAACGGATGTCATTGTTCCAATCGCCATCGATGCGTTCCGGCAATTAATTCGAAAACTAAAACTTACAAACGTTGTTAGAAAGCCCATTGCCTACTTTTACGGGATCTTAAAAGAGAAGTTCTATGTGTATTATGATGGCAGACTAAATGAAATGCGTGCAGAAGGACTAATTGATGATAAACCATTTCTTCATAATGTTAATGGAGAAACCTTTGAATGGAATTGGTTGCACGGGGAAAGTCCGAAGAAGGTTCATACGCTTCAAGGTAATGAAGAACGGGGACGGATTGTGTATCTATAATTTGTTGTGTAAATGTGAAACCAGTAGTAAATTTTCCATTCTAACTTTTTGTAATATTGAATTTCAAACCCGCATATCATTAGTTAAACGTTTTCGTAAAACGCTTTCGTAAAACGTTCAACTATAAAAATGAGGTAAAGGAAATGAAAACAACGATTAAAGACATTGCCATGAGAGCAAATGTATCAATTACTACAGTATCAAGGGTTATAAACCAAAAGACAGATGGTATGAGTGAAACTACTCGGCGGAGGGTTTTGGAGATTATTCAAGAAATGAATTATCACCCAAATAAAATTGCCAGGAGTATGATTACGAAACGTACTAATACAATAGGGCTCATTATACCGGATATACGAAATCCATTTTTCCCAGAACTAGTTAGAGGTGTGGAAGATGTAGCAAAAAAATACCATTATAATGTCTTTCTATGTAATACAGATGAAGATATTGAAAGAGAAGAAAGCTCACTAAGACTTTTGAGGGAAAATCATGTGGATGGGATTGTTTTTGCTAATTCCTATACCTCGAAAGATAGAATGTCTCAAGGACTAGTTTATAAACCTACTACACCCATCGTGCTTATTGATCGTGGATTGGATGATGAAATGTTTAGTAGTGTGTATGTTGACAATGAAAAAGCGGGATATCTGGGAACAAAACATTTAATTGATTTGCAACATGTGAAAATTGGGTGTATTACAGGTCCGGGCTATACTCAAAATACTCAGTATCGCCTTAACGGTTATTTAAAAGCGCTTGAAGAAGCATCTATCCCCATTAACAAGGACCTTATTTTATCAGGAGATTTTAGAATGGAGGGTGGATATCATGCAGCAAAAATATTATTGAATAGAGAAAATGTTACAGCCATATTTGCACATAACGATTTAATGGCCTTTGGTGTTTATCAGGCTGCCTCCGAATTGGGGGTGAATATCCCTGGTGATTTATCAGTCGTTGGTATTGACAATATTAAATACAATCAGTTATTAAATCCAGGGCTTACAACTATTGAGCAGTCCGTATATAAAATGGGAGAAACTGCAGCACAAATATTATTCGAACAGATTGAAGAGGGTGGGGAATCACAGAGAGTAAAGGTTAATATGGAACCTACACTTATCGTTCGCAACAGTACAAAAGGGTTACCTTCAATGTGTTGAAACAAGGTTTATCATTCAAAAAAATTCTAAGGAGATTATTATGAGAAAACCAATTATATTCGATTGTGATCCAGGGCATGATGATGCAATCGCATTATTACTAGCACTTTCATCGGAACAATTAGATGTAAAATTAATTACTACGGCCGCTGGTAACCAAACACAGGATAAAACGATACTTAATGCACGAAAGCTTTTAAGTTTTATAGGGGTCCATCATGTCGAAATAGCAAGAGGTGCTGAGAAACCAATCGTTCGTGAATTAATCATTGCTGATAATATTCATGGGGAAACAGGATTAGATGGCGCAGACCTTGGAGTACCGATAGTGGAGGAAAGTAATCGTTCAGCATTAGAGGCAATGCGGAGCATACTATTAAATGCCGAAGGAAAAATGACAATCATTGCAACAGGTCCACTCACCAATGTGGCTATCTTGTTCCTAGCCTATCCAGAATTAAAAGAAAAAATAGAGTGTATTTCGTTAATGGGCGGATGTGGATTCGGCGGCAATTGGACACCGGCTGCTGAATTTAATATCTATGTTGATCCAGAAGCAGCAGATATAGTATTCCGTTCGGGTGTACCCATTATAATGAGCGGATTAGATGTTACTCATAAAGCCCAAATTCTTAAAGAAGATATTGAACGAATTCGTCGTATTGATAACAAAACAAGTAGAGTTATAGCATCCTTACTAGACTTCTTTTCTGAAAATTCCCCTCCATACTACTTGTCTAAAGAGCCCCATATAAAAACGGCACATTTGCATGATCCGTGTGCAGTAGCATATTTAATTGACCAAACTTTATTTCAAGGGATTGATTGTTATGTTGGCATCGAGACGAGTGGAAGATTGACAACGGGCTGTACTGTCGTTGACATTAATCGAAGATCTGGGATGGAAAGTAACGTCAAATTTCTATTTGATATTGACCGTGAGCGTTTTATAGATAGGATTGTTTCAGCGATTAAGTATTTTCGATAATCCAAATAATAGTTTTGGATTCATTTAAGGAGAATGAAATCGTGATAAGGAATAAGAATGAACGACCAAGAATTTGAGGTGGACTAATTGGAAAAGATCCTCGTTGTAGGCAGCCTAAATATGGACCTTGTAACATACGTTCCACATCTACCTAAAGCTGGTGAGACTATTGATAGTGTAAAGTATCGGGAAAACCCAGGCGGTAAAGGTGCTAACCAAGCTGTAGCTGCTGCAAGGCTAGGTGGTGATGTAACGATGATTGGTAAGGTAGGTTTAGATAATTATGGTGATACGTTAATTGCGAATTTGAAACAAGTGGGGGTTTCTAGTTTAGGAATAAAGCAAGAAGGCAAAACAGGGTTGGCCTTTATTAGTGTTAGTGAGGATGGAGAGAATCATATTGTTTTAGTGGGTGGTGCCAACAAGGAATTGAAGCGTTCAGACATATCGGGAATGAAAGAACTAATCAAAGAAAGCAATATGATCATCATGCAACTTGAGATACCACTTGATGCTGTAGTGTACGTTCTAGATCTAGCTGTGAGGTATGGAAAAAAGGTCATATTAAATCCAGCACCTGCACAAAGCTTGCCAATTGATGTTCTTAGAAACGTAGATGTGTTGATACTAAATGAAATAGAATTACAAATGTTAACTGACGGTTTGGCCCTGACTAATCAAGAAATCATTAGTAGGGGACAACATTTGAAATCCTTAGGCGTGAATAAGATTATTGTTACTATGGGTGATAGAGGATCGTATCTTATTAATGATGAAGAAGAAGTTCATATCCCTCCATATAAAATAAATCCTGTTGATAGTACAGCTGCTGGTGATGCTTACATAGCTGCATTTGCTGTTGGAAAATCAAAAGGAATGGTGGATAGTGAAGCAGCCAGTTTCGCAAGTAAAGTAGCAGCTATTGTTGTGACGAGGGAGGGTGCACAACCATCCTTACCCACATTGGAAGAAGTAAATGGGTTTCGTTGTTTCCGTTAAATGTAAGTATAGGTGTGGGGGAAATTATCCTATTCATATAAAAGGAACAAATAGATTACTACTAATTTTTTGAGGAGGCTCTATAATGGTGCCAAAAAAAGTAGGAAAGCAAATGAAATGGTTTACCTGTATTTTCGTTATTCTTATGTTAATGGCGGGATGTGCTAAAGATCAACAACCAAAAGATTCAGGAGAGGCAGCGCCAGCCAAAAAAGAAGTTAAGACGATTCATTTTCTTGCCCATTCTAACTACGAAGCCCCTCTCAAAAAAGTCATAGAGGAATTTGAAAAGGAAAATCCAGATATTAAGGTTGAAATGGAGTTAGCACCTTTTAGCCAATTAATGGAGAGTATCGAAATTAAATTGGGCTCGAAAGCAAGTGATACCGATTTAATTTTCGTGGATTCTCCTCTAGTCGTTAATTATTCGGTCAAAGGGTATCTTGAGCCGCTTGATAAATTGCTTGAATCAGAGTCAAAGAAAAAGTGGGTAAAATCCGCTTTGGATACTGTAACTTATAAAAATCAAATAATGGCTGCACCAATGAATAATTCTAGTCAAGTGCTTTTCTACAATAAAGATATTCTAACAGAAAAAGGAATTCCACTTCCAAAAGAGGATGAGAGGCTTACGTGGGAAGAAGTGATCGAAAAGGCAAAACAGCTAACTTATAATGATGGTCAACAACAAGTATTTGGATTTTCCTTAGATCGTGTGGATACTTCTTTTCAATTCCTGCCACTGGCACAGGGCTTAGGTGCATCCATGCTTAGTGAAGATGGTTTAACGACAGAAGGCTTTACAAATTCTCCTAAGGCAATGAAAGCATTCACGTTCTATTCTGATTTATACAATAAGTGGAAAGTAAGTCCTAAAATCAATCAAGAAGAGTCCTTAGACTACTTTATTTCTGGAAAAGTAGCTATGTTTTTAGGATTAAGTCACAACTTGCCTAAATTAGTAGATTCCAAACTTAATTTTGGGGTTACATTATTTCCATACTTTAAAGATGGGGAAGTAGCAACACCTACGGGTTCTTGGAATATCGGTATTTCTAAATTTTCAAAAAATAAAAAGGAAGCCGCTAAGTTCCTAGAATATTTAACAGTAGGAAAAGGTGCAGAAACTATGTTTGAAGTAGGCGGAACACTCCCTGTCCATATTGATTTGTTAGATAAAATATTTAAAGACCCTATGTATAACGAATTTCCAAAGATCGTGATTAAAATGTCTGCAGAAGAATCTAGAACTACAGCCACCCCTCGCCCGAAAACACCTGGCTATTTGGAGTGGGATACAAATGTAAGTAAGGCACTTAAGGAAATAAAAAATGGAACGGATCCAGAGGCTGCGCTAGATGAAACTGTTAGAATCATAGACAATTTATTAAAGAAATACAAAGGTTTGTAAAGAATAGGGTAATTTTAATCAATTTTTACATTCCGCACATGATATATATGTAGAGTACTATTTTCAGCATTAACAAGAGATCTAATTGTTGTGTGCGGAATTGCATTATTAGAAGATGAGGCCGTTTCATCTTAATATCAATTTCATTAATTGATCGAAAATTTCTGTGGAAAACCCTATAGAGTAGGTGGTTATATGAGGAAAATTAAGAACATATCTACGCCCTATTTGTTTCTTTTTCCGGCTTTAATCGGTTTGTTGTTGTTTAAAATCTATCCTATTATTAGTGCGTTTATACAAAGTTTATTTAAAATGGAATTTTTAAATGGAGTGGAAAAGTTTGTAGGGCTTGGGAACTACTTATCTTTATTTTCTGATCCAGTTTTTTGGAATTCAATAAAAGTGACACTGTGGTTTAATCTATTGATTAATCCACTTCAAATTATTTTAGCATTTGGTTTAGCCATTCTATTAAATTCTAAGATTAAAAAGATAGCTTTTTTCCGGGGTATTAATTTTATTCCTGTTGCTGTTTCTATCCCAACCGCATGTATTTTGTGGGAGATTATGTTGAGCCCTGAACAAGGGGTGGTTAACTCGATATTAGTTTCCCTTAATATGAGTCCTCAACCATTTTTGACAGATAGTTCACAGGCACTGGAATCAATTATTGCGATTTCATCATGGAGGGGAATAGGTTATTGGGCGCTATTTTTTTTAGCTGGTTTACAAGAGTTACCAAAGTCACTTTATGAAGCAGCAGCTATAGATGGTGCTAACAGGTGGCGTCAATTTATAAATATTACTTATCCAATGATGAAACGGACACTTACATTTGTAGCGGTTGCAGTAACTGTTGCTAACATGCTCCTTTTTTCCCCGATGTATATATTAACCGGTGGCGGGCCTCAACAAAGTACAAATGTCCTTATGGTAGAAAGCTACAACAGTGCTTTTCTATATTCTGATATGGGGAGAGCATCCTCCATCGTCGTTATTATTCTTTTAATCACACTTGTGGTCATAGGATTTCAATTTAAGTTTTTTAGAGCCAAGCATTAAAAATGTGTAATTAGATAGGTATAGGACGTTCCAAGTAAATTTTAAAGGAGTAAGATTATGTATGCCTAAGCAATCTCGTTTTACTTGGTTAATTTATGTTACTCATCTCATTATCGTTTTTTTAGTTGTTTTCCCCTTAGCATTCGGGCTCATTTCTTCCTTTCGTCCTTTAGATGAGATCTTCAAATATATGTCTCCAGTAACATGGAAAACATTTCTGCCAATTAATTTGACTATGGATGCCTATATTAATCTTTTTGTGGAACGAGGATTCGGCAGAATACTATTTAATACCTTTTTTGTTACAATTGTTAGTGTAATTTTTGGTGTAATTGTAGGTTCATTGGCTGCCTTTTCCTTTACGATGTTTAAATTTAAAGGTAAAAGTTTACTCTTTTTTATTGTTTTAATTACATTCATGGTTCCATTTGAAGTAATTGCCATTCCATTATATAGCCTAGTTAATAGCTTAGGTTGGATAGACACCTACTATGGCCTAATCGTTCCAGGAATAGCCAATGGACTTGTCATTTTTCTATATCGGCAGTTTTTTATGGATATTCCCAAATCCTTAGTTGAGTCAGCTCGTATAGATGGAGCCTCCTGGTTAAGAATATATTGGAGTATTGTCATGCCACTCGCTAAACCTGTTACTGTAACAGGAAGTCTACTCATTTTTATTCAACAATGGGAATCGTTTATGTGGCCGCTAATTGCTACACGTTCCAAGGACTATAGAGTGCTTCAAGTCGCTTTAAGTGACTTTGTAACAGAGTCAGGAACATATTGGAATGAATTGTTTGCCGCTGCATTAATATCAATTATTGTTCCAGTAATTATTTTGTTGCCATTGCAGCGATATTTTGTTAAAGGAGTAGCAAATACAGGTTCTAAAGAATAGTCTAAAAAATTCTGTGCGGCTTACAATTCTAGACACATATTTTAGCATTCAGGTGAGGGGCGAAATCAAAGTGATTTGGAAAAAATCTTTATAAAGTATAATATTCCACAAGGTTCAAGCAAGGAAGAAATAAAAAGGATCTTTAGAAGTTTAGCTGAAAAATACCACCCTGATATGCCGACAGGCGACGAGAAGGTATTTATTGAACTTCGTAAGGATTTAGAATATCTTATTAAACATTTGAATATGAATGTCAGTGCGTAACTACATGCCTGTCACGCCCTGAAGTTTGTCGGAAATTGATAGGCTTTTATATTTGTGCAAAAAGATAGAATAGAGTTCTTGTAACTGAATATTGTTAGGGTGGTTGGAAAATAGAAAAACCGCCTTCGCAAGCAAAAGGGTGGTTCTCGCAAATAACAAACTTGGGGGCCATTGAGTCACCCCCCACTCGGCTAAAATTTTAAGCGGTAAAGCGGTATAGTCAAACTAGATCAAAGTAAATTGAAAATAATAAAGCCGCTGATCAGGCAACGGTTTGGCTAATGGGTGGACCAAGCAATTCCAACTGCAATATTGGATCGAATATTGCCATCGAGGAGAGATTATTGAGTTCAGACCCCCCTCGTGCACTGAGGGTAGATTAAAATATATATAAGAAATATATTGACATACACATAATAATGTTGTATGTTTATATAGCAATTATTAAAAAGACATGTATTAAATGGTCTAATTAGGATAATGCTAACTCTAGGGACAATAATTGAGCCCTGTAAAAATATATGGACGTATGAGCCATGCTAGAGAGGAGATAACTATTCGTTATCTCCTCTTCTATTTTTTTATAGTGAAAAATGTTTTCTAAAACCATAATGAACAACAAAGGTATTTGAAAAATTTGGTACTTCGCTGGCATCGTCTCGATAACCCCATGAATAACGGTAATTATAGCTACCATCTGGCTTCGGTTTTCCATGTCTCCACGAATTTCCAATAACCCCTAATTTATATAAATACTTAAGTGTTTCTTTTAAATTAACAATATTAGGGTAGTCTCCCTTATTTCTTTCATAAAATAGATCTATTTGACTATAACTAAAATTTTGTCTTTTAAAATTATTAATCAATTGGAGACCATTTAAAATCATATTTTTATGCTCATTTATGCTAATTTCATTTTTCAATTCATCTGTAAACCAGCGCGAATACTTTTGTGAGCAGTCTAAGAAAGAGTTAGGTTCGAATGAGTATTCCTCAGGGTTTGTGGACTTAATAAAATTTAGATAAGAGACAATATCTCTTGGTCTTCCAAAACTATAATCTAGTAGGTAGTCAATAACTTCCTTTCCTCTAATTTTTTTTGGAAAGTACAATTTATACAACTCTTTATTAGTAAGATTTGAATTGTTATTTAAGGACTTTTTGATTTTATTAAGAATCATCTCCATAAGTGGGTGTTCTTCAGGAGATTGGTATATTTTATCTATCCAGTAAAGATTTACACGACCTTCACTAGTTAATTTATTTGAATTACTCGAATTGCTATGGATATCATCAATAATATCACTTCTTAAAAGAGCAATAATTTTAGTATTGTTTTTTTTAATCCTTTGGAACTTTCTATTATAATACTGAATCATTTCTAACATGGAAATTAATAGTTTGCAATAAAAATGATGATTATTTATACTATCCTCTAAATCATCCAAGTCATCATAAATTAAAATAATATCTTTATGTTTCACTAAGCATTTAAAAACTAATGATTCTAAACTGTTTAGTGATTCAAAATATTCCCTTTGTCCATAATTACTAGAGACACTATTCAAATCCTCAATTGTTGCAGCAATAGATTGACCTGTGATCTTTTGGTTGCCTGTCAAATTACTTTTCCTTGATTGAGTTTTATTAAAATCTTTAAGCCTAAACACTCCATCGGGATATTTTAGCTTAATAAACTTTTTAAGCTTATTACTACTTGACCAAGGGATTTTTGTTTTTATTTTTTGCTCGGATAACATTACATTTGCCATTTGTAGTAAAAAGGTCCATTTCCAAAAAAGAGGAAGCTCGTCCTCTTTTAAATCCCTATATTGCAAATCAAGAAATTTTTGTAACTTAAAATCTTCTTTTTTTAGTAATTTACATGAAATTTGCTTTTCTGAACACTTTTTAATAATATATTTTGCTAAGTATGTCTTTCCGGTTCCTTTGCGACCTGATATGATGAATTTATTAGGAGACATAATTTCATCATATTTGCTGTCTTTATTATAAAAAAGTTGTTCAAAATTGTATCTCTCAGATTCTTCTTCTCCATCTACATTACCAATAAAAATATCTCTTAAACGGACTCTTTGTGACAAAGCTACAACTCCCCTAAAAATTTCCTGTGGTTATTATAACACAAAACGACAAATTTCAAATCACTTAAAATTAATACGTTTTCATTCTTTATCATGTAAACTATAATTTATGGAATTTAACCTAAGTTAAATGGCATTCTATCATCTAATTAATTATTATTAACCCATAATCTTGTAAGAAATTTTGGCTTACTTTTTTAAAGTGGATATGAAAATTCGGGTGCCTAGGCAACGCTTGGATTATATTTGAGGAAGGAAGTAAGCAGTCATGATAATATAAAAATGCGGGTGAAGGTATGAATTGGTATGAACGCTGTGCAAGTAATGAAGCAATAGTTCATTTCAAGATGGAGGCGACTAGCATGCATATTAGAGGAATGTCTTTTTTTATCTAGCCTATCGCTCCTTTATATGTTCATATAAATTCTGTTCAACATTTATGGATGTGCACTGGGAGATTTTCCAAGCTATTAAGAGTTGCGATCCCGACAAAGCGGAAGAGTTAATGAGACAACACATATTAAATGATTGTATAGCAATTGATTCTCAAGTAGGGAACTATTTTAATAACATAAATTAGGTCTAGTGTCTGACTCCTAAGCCTCAGAATAATGGGTATATAAAAAAATTGGTATGAGGTGATAAACATTGGCTGGTAACCAAATTTATTGTAAACATTGCGGAGACCCTATAAAATATCCTCAATTTAACTTTTGTACTCATTGTGGGCAAAGAATTATAGATGAAAGAAATACTGATGATGTTGAGGAATTAATTCATTTAGAAGTCAGGGATCGAAACGGGGGTTATAAACCTCCTTTTCCAGTTTGTGATAGATGTAGCTTCCCACCTATATTTGCAGACGAAGATGTATATTGCAGTATGTGTGGGTCCTGTTTAATGCCTGATAAAATAAATAAATCAAGTTCTACAAATGAATTTATTGAAAAGGGCATCGGTTTAAATGAAAGGGTAATGATTGATTTAGGTAGATTTACAGATTATTATTTAGAAAAAGATGAGATATGTCTATTTTATCAAGAAGACGTTTGTTGGTATGAATACACTACTAATTATAGAGATGAGCTATATGTATCTACATCCATGAATATAGGTAATATTAGATATACAGCATTTACTAAAATGTCAGACGGAGAACCGGATAATATATGGAACAGTCGAGCAGCCGGCACTCTATACTTAACTAATAAAAAAGTTATACTCTATGATAAAGGTTTTAGTAATATATGGACAAAATTAATCGTCGAGGGAGATTTTCCAGAACAGGTTATGTGTTTTCCATTAGAGGAAATTACAAATATTCAAAGGAGCATGAATTTCTCTAATAGCGGCTTAGTTGGTACTAAAATTTCAACAATATATGGAGAATGCATTTTAACACCCTCACACAGAAAATATAGAGGCAGACGTACACCTAGAATGAATGAATACCCATCGTTGCAAGAGTTTTCTGATAAAATTTTTAGATTATTATAGTTAAACGATATTCGGGGTCAGGCCCCCACTCAGCTAAAGTTTAATGCGGTGAGCGAGTTAATTTAACGGAGAGGATACTCTCTGTTTTTTTGTCCTTAATTTATCAAAATTTATTATCGAATGATGGATGGATTTGGAGGGATTGTTGAATATTGTAACTTGAAAAATGAATTACCTAATTCTGGTTCCTGTCACCACCAGAATTTTGTTGAAGATTGATAGGCTTTTATAGTTGTAGGAAATGATAGAATGGAGTAATGCCAGGCAATATACTGCCTTGCCTTCTGTATATTTAGTTAGCATACCTTCAGGTATGCCATTATTATGCGGGAGGCATTATAGATTAACTCTCATGCTTTACTGTATTAACTGTGGTTGGGGTAGTTTTAATCAATCGTTTGTTTAGTATCAAAACGTGCCGATTTTTGTATATTAAATGTTTTTATAAGTTAATATTGAAGACAATTATCGGAAATTAAGACCTATCATCGACAGGGATTTTTCTGACAAACCGGCCTGACTGTGTTTAACATAAGGGATTTGGCCGTGTTTAATCAATCGATTAATTAGTAAATTTCTTATTAATCAAACGTTTGATTGGATTTGCTGCTTTTGCTGTCAAAGAGGGGGTTAAGTGATTCTTGAGGGAAGAAGTTTGTCGAGGGACGGTTTGGTCATAACGAGTGAAAAGTGGTTCGGTTTCGTTGTTTATTGATGAATCAGGTAAGATTACAGGCGAAGAAAATACAAGCAATGGACATGCTATTTCATTTTGGCACTTTTCTTGCCACAACGTTAGCGACAATTGTAGCAATGATTGCAACCGTCCCCTGCTCATACTGCTTCATAGTCTCCATGCACTCCGTATTTAGTTAAAGTATCAAACAAAGTTCTAAAAATTTTGAATTAAAAAGGTTCCCTAGATGTCTTATACTCTTCTAGAGTTACAAAAATAAGGCTAGAGGAGTTGATTGGTTGAAAGCGCCTACAAAGATGTTGGTGACGGTACTTTCTTTGGTTATGGTTGTGAGTGCAATTCCTGGGAAGATTTTTGCTGAGGAGGAAATGAAACAAGGCAGGGACACCTCGCAATTAAAATGGGAAAGTATCTCGTTCGGCCTCTGCTCGGAAGATTCTCAGATTTCTTGGTTGCCCAAGGGGGGACCACTGTTCTGACTGAGGTGCCGGAAATGTTCGGTGCGGAAACGATCCTAATGGAGCGGGCAGTAGATGGGGAAGTGTTTGAAAAGACAGTCGATCTCATTAATGATTTCAAAGCGTACTTCATTGAAAATAAACAACCTATCTATGAAAATCCATCTCCAGGAAACAAAGCAGGGGGAATTACCACCTTGGAGGATAAGTCCCTTGGCTGTACACAAAAAGCAGGGACATCCACGGTAACCGATGTCCTGAAATACGGTGAGCGCTTAACACAAAAGGGACTCAATTTGTTAAGTGCACCCGGTAATGATCTTGTGGCCTCCTCCGCCTTAGCTGCGGCAGGGTGCCAGTTGGTTTTATTTACAACGGGACGCGGAACGCCGTTTGGCTCGTTTGTCCCAACCATGAAAATTTCAACGAATACTCCTATTTACGAAGCGAAGCCACACTGGATTGATTTTAATGCGGGAGTCCTGCTTGAGAAGGATTCAGATGCCGTCTTACGAGAGTTTATTGCGTACATGATCGAGGTGGCAAGCGGGAATTCGTCAATAACGAGAAAAATGATTTTAGAGAGATTGCTATATTTAAAAAGGGTGTGACATTGTGAAGCAGGGGACGGTTCTTTGTTATAACTGAATGTTGGTTTCACTGTGTTTGAAAAATAAACGGTAAAATTCCGTTTAAATTGGGAAATACCCATATTTCCCTTAGAATAAGGGGAGGTTTTCCGTTTATCTTATCCAAATCTTTGGATTTTGTCATATTCAGGGCAGTTAATCGGAATATCTCCGCTTATATTGCTTCTTAAGCTTCCTCTATTTTCATGTATTCGGAATATGGAATTCAGGATTGTAGGGGTATGGGGCTTTAATAAAAAGGAGTGTTCCACTAAAACACTCCTTCTGTTCATTATCGAATCCAGGCTCCATCTCGCCCTAATTTATAGGTGCCTATCTTCGTGTTATATGCCATTTTCCCATTGCTGTACAAGTAGTACCATTTACCATTTGAAAAAACCCATCCTGTTTGCATAGCCCCGTTATTGGTTAAGTAATACCAAGAACCTCCATCTTGTTGCCAGCCCGTTTTCATAGCACCACTCGAAGCTAAATAGTACCATTTGCCACCATCAAATAGCCATCCGGTTTTCATAGCACCACTTGATTGAAGATAATACCATTTTCCTCCATCATAAATCCATCCTGTTGCCATAGCCCCTGTTTGATAGTTTAGGAAGTACCAAGTATTACCTTGTTTAAGCCATCCGACTTTTTTAATGCCATTTGCATAAAAATACCACTTATTATTTGCCAAAACCCATCCGTTTAAGACAGGGGCTTTGACTACAGTAGTATAACTTGTACCCCTTCTGTTACCAGCTGCATCAACAGCGGTCACGGAAATAGTTGTTCCTGCAGGAATAGGTTCACGAAGATTAAGCATATATTTACCATTTGAATCAGTTGCGGCTACACCAAAAGTCCCCTTAAAGGACACTTCAACAGTGAAACCTGGCTCTGATTTACCTGTGATAATTAGATCATCAGAATCTACGGGATCAATAGTTGGCGCAGAAGGTGGTGTAGTATCTCCAGGTGTTGGTTGCTCGAGGTAATCCCAAGCTAGAGCATAAGGGTCATTTGTAACTCTTGCCCCTATATTAACCGCTTTAATATAATAAACCCCGGCAGCAAGATTATGTAGCTGAGACATCTCATGGTCATCTACTATCATATCCTCTGGATAAATAAGATTTCCACTTGCATCTTCAAGAATAAAGCCAATATCAGACCATGAATAAGAATCCATAACACCAGCAATAACAATTTTACTAGGTTTAGGGATTACAATTTTAAAGACATCAACATCAAATTGAGAAAACGTACCTAAAACAATATCCCCTCTGTTTAATGGGTTTGCATTGTAATTAAAGTCATTTGGTTCCATCTCATAAACAGTAGATCCATCTAATGCCTTTGTTGAATAACCCTTTTGAGCGGCCACTTGAGATTTTACTAGTTTGTTAATCTTTGAATTTTCAAAGCCCTCACTTTTTTCTGCTTGAACACTATGCGTTTTTACTTTTTCGAAATTTGCTTTTGCGGAGTCATAAGGTGTCTCTGCATGGACTGCATAGCCACCTGTTAGTAGCATTACGAGGGATAAAAGCAAAAAACTACAAAACTTTTTTAATTTCAATTTCTTTTCCTCCTTTTTGGTATTTATATCCAACGGGTCTATTTTACTAGTTTTTTGCAAAAATAGTAATTATAAGTTTCTGTCATTAACCGACAGTAAAAATCGACATCTCCTCAAAAATGGGTTTCCCATTAAAAATCATATAGGCTTCCCTGTATATTTTCTTCATCAGGATGTAAAGGTTCTGCTTCAGGTGCAATCTTACTTAGTAAGCTTTCTGATACAATGAGTGGTTCTTTGTGATCTTTGTCAATCGGCTGGACGAATGTACGAATGGTCTGATCTTCTTGTAATTTCACAATGCCTTTGGGGTCAGGCACTAGTTACTTAAAACTTTTATTGACCAGGGTCCAGATTTCGCCATTATTTATAGGCTGTAGGAAGGAAAAGTTCATGATTGGAGTGGGATAAGGTTCATTTCAATCAAACGTTTAAGTAATAGCGGAATGATGGGGAATATATAGAATTATGTATAATCACGTGAAACCAGTTGAAAAGTACAAGTTTATGGGGGATTATCTGTAAATTTTACTTGTGAATTTTGACAATTTTCTTTTCACATTAGCTGAGAAGATCTCTATAGATCCAACCTTTGCTTCTGTTTCAAACAAATGTTTGAATAGTATAGCATATAAGGAATGAAGTCGAATGGATGTCTCTTAAAGAAGAAAAGTTTGCCTTTGCTGCAATTTATAAAGAAACTATCTAAAAACATGAATATCCTCCAAAATTAGTTTTCCCCGTCAGTGAACCACCTAAACAACAAACAATGAACCACCCAATAGAAACTATTGATCTTTTAAAAACTGAAGAATATCAAAAGATAAAAAAACGTAAAGAGGAACCGTCTACATTGGACCATACCTTTGTGCGCAACCGTGTACCAAAGCCTTTTGCAGAATTAGTTGAATGTTTCTTCGACGATGCCAAAGTAATCGAAGACTATTGGCGTATGGTACATCTTCTTGCTTTTGATTACAAACTCCACAAAGAAACCGATGTAATCGTTCCAATCGCCATTGATGCATTCCGGCAATTAATTAGAAAACTAAAACTTACAAACGTCGTCAGAAAGCCTATTGCCTACTTTTACGGGATCTTAAAAGAGAAGTTCTATCTATATTATGATAAATTGTGCAGCGAAAGGATTGCAGCTGAGCCAAGAGAGGATGATGAAAAGGTGATGAAAAGGTCCTTTATAAGATTGGCGGAGAATTCTATGAGTGGGATTGGCTGAATGGGGATGATATGAAGAAGGTTCATCCGGCTCAACGGTTTACAGCTCGGGGACCTATTGTGCATGTTCAGGACGGTGCCTGACGCCGTCCGGGGCCAGTGAGGTCAGGCTCCCACTAAGCTAAAGTTGAATGTGGTAGAGCATGAGAGTTGAACGTAAGTCTTAAACTGTTCTACTGCCATAATGAGAGTTAATCTAAAATGCCTCCTGCATAATAATGGCATACGAAGGTATGCTCACTAATTATACAGAAGGCGAGGCGGTAAATTGACTGACATTTGCTGGTACATGTATTGTCATTAGGTGGTAAGAAAAGTGTCATCGGTGGTACATTTCATTGGCTGTAAGCATAGTATTACGGCCTCAAGGTTTTACCAAAATATGCAGTTGAGTGAATAAAATAATGCATACTTTGACTTCAGTGAGATTTAAGATTAGTTTTACTAACTCACCTTGTTAGCTTAAGATCAATACTTTACAAGCTCGAATTAATATAAGAAAGAGTCAACCTTACCTTTAAGAATGATCGTAATCATCATGCTCATAACAATTAAAACAGTCCCGTTTTTTTCGAAGAACAATAAGTGAACATTTTACTATAAACGTAGATACAGAAAAATTTGTTTAATAATGGGTCAGCGTATTTGCTAGACCATAGACAGGAATGATTGTTTTTCTCCGATAAAACTATACATCTAGACAAAAAAGTAAGAGGTGATTGCCCTTACTTTTTTGTTATATATATGTTGCATAAAATGTTGAAATTGATAGAAATATATCAATGTTCAAAAGATATTGACATTTCAGTAGATACGTTGTATTTTGGTTTTAGGATAGTTTTTTCCGAACAGTGTTTTCATATGCGAACAAAAAAGAGGTAAATAAAATGAAGTTAAATAAATCAGCATCTCGTGTAATGGATATCTTAACGATTTTATCTTCTGCAAATGAACCGTTATCAGTTTCAGAGCTG
Organism: Neobacillus sp. 19; assembly: GCF_049463095.1. Classification (NCBI taxonomy): domain Bacteria; kingdom Bacillati; phylum Bacillota; class Bacilli; order Caryophanales; family Bacillaceae; genus Neobacillus; species Neobacillus sp. 19. Next base: position 77,745 of record NZ_JBMPZU010000011.1, read on the forward strand.
AGTCGGGAGTTAAAGGCTCCTAAAAGTAGTACCTTTGAAATATTGACGACTATGGTAGTAAAAGGTTTTCTTGAGTTTGATGAAGTCCAAAAGACATATAAGCCTGGCATAAAGTTATTTGAGGTTGGAACGTCTTATCTAAATAATACTGATCTAACGAAAGAAGTCCGTCCTTATTTAGAAAGTCTGGTAAAAGCCACGGGAGAGACAGCGTTTCTCGCTATTCCAATCGATGAAGATATCGTTTATTTGGATAAAGTGGAAGCGCCTTCATCGATTAGAACTACTGCTACTTTAGGAATGCGTCTTCCAATGTACTTAACGGGATTAGGGAAGGCGCTCTTGGCTGCTTACCCAGATCAAAAGGTAGAAGAAATCATGTTAAATAAAAACTTTACACCGATGACATCAAATACGATTTCAGATTACGAAAGCTTAAAGGTGAACTTAGAACAAATTCGTCAAAGGGGATATGCAATAGATAATCGTGAGAGGGAAGAGGATGTTTTTTGTATCGCTGTTCCTATTTGGGATTATTCTAATCAACCCATCGCCGCAATTAGTATTGCCGGATTAGCTACACGGATGACAGAAAAAAGTGCTAAAGAATATGTAGTTTATTTAACAGATGTAGCAATGAGTCTATCAAAGCGATTTGGATATAAGTATGACCAACTTTTCAGAATAGAATAGAAAAGTTGTTTTATTTAGTATAATTAGCGAACGTTGTTCGCATATGCGAACAAATTAGACATTCACGGCAAGGGGGAGAATGATATGGATACACCGGTTGTTGTTATTAATAAAACTAAACTCATCAAAAATATTAATAAAATGAGTAAGGTTGCCAAAGAAAACCAGGTTATGCTTCGTCCGCATATAAAAACGCATAAAATTCCTTATATTGCTATGGAGCAATTAAAGGCGGGGGCGAGGGGAATAACTGCAGCAAAAATAACTGAGGCCGAAGTGATGGCGGATCATGGTGTGGATGATATTTTTATTGCCTATCCACTTGTAACTGAACAAAAGATACAAAAGGCAATTGATCTTAGTAAGCGTGTGCGACTCATACTAGGGGTTGATAGTTTAAAAGGTGCACAAAGAATATCAGAATTAGCAAAGCAAAATAATGTCAATATGGAAGTAAGGCTAGAAGTGGATTTAGGCTTGAAGAGAACAGGGATCCCGTATGATGATGTTCTTCAAATTGCGAAGGTAGTTTCAAATTATGAAAATCTAAATCTATCAGGAATTTATACATTTAGAGGTCCGGTTCTTAATGGAAGTCCCACACTTGATTATGATGCAGCTGGTATAGATGAGGGTCAGAAGATGGTGACGCTAGCGGAACAATTAAGGGGGGCCGGGTTATCTATTTGTGATGTTAGTGTTGGGTCAACATCTACATCATCATCTGCGGCAACCGTTCCTGGGGTAACAGAAATTAGACCTGGAACATATGTGTTTTATGATGCCATGCAGGAGAGCTATGGATGCTGTATAGAGGAAGAATGTGCTGCTGTCGTTCAGGTTACCGTCATTAGTAGACCAACAAAAGATCGTGCCATTATCGATGGAGGCAGTAAAACTTTTGCCACGGACGTACAACCGAATCAGGCTCCCATTTATTTAAAAGGGTTTGGAAAAGTTGTAGGTCACCCTAATATCACGTTAGAAAGAGTAACAGAAGAACATGGAATGCTCCATATTGAAGGAGATTCGCCGATTAATGTAGGCGATATTCTAGAAATAATTCCTAACCATATTTGTACCACGATCAATCTTCATAATCATGTATTCATTAGGGATGAAGAAGACCATTATGATTTATTTACTGTAGAAGCAAGAGGGAAATTGCAATAAGGAGGGAAGCATATGCTTGATACAGTTATACATAATGGTCATATCGTGGATGGAACTGGAAATCCCTGGTTCTATGGCAGTATAGGAATGAAAGACGGAATTATTACTCATGTAGGGTCTGTCAATATCGAGAGTAGAGAAACTATCGATGCGAAAGGCCAGATTGTAGCACCAGGCTTTATTGATGGGCACACACATTCCGATTTATTAGTTTTAAATGATCCACAAATAGATATTAAATTACAGCAGGGTGTGACAACCGAAGTGGTAGGTAACTGCGGATTAGCACCAGCTCCTTTCGTGAAAAAGCATGGCAACTTATTGAAAGAATATGTTGCTCCAATTATTGGAGATACCCTTGGTGATTGGTCGTGGGGAACGGTAGAAGAGTATATCAGTGAGCTGGATAAAGCCAGTATTTCCGAAAATGTTTCTACATATGTTGCACACGGTGCTGTCCGAATAGCGGTCATGGGATTTGAAAATCGCAAACCGACTAGAGAAGAAATGGATGAAATGAAATTCATTCTGGAAGAAGGGATGAAGGCTGGTGCCATCGGATTATCGATTGGTCTGCTTTACTCCCCAGGAAGATATGCCACAAAGGAAGAATTAGCAGAGCTTTGCAGTGTTCTGCCGAAATATGATGGAATCCTTTCAACACATATACGAGGGGAAGGAAATAACCTCATTCCTTCTATTAAAGAAGTCATTTGGATTGCCGAGAAAAGCGGAATATCTTTACATGTCAGCCATTTAAAAGCTGCTGGCAAAAGAAATTGGGGCAGTGTTATGGAAGCGCTCCAAATAATCGAAGATGCAAGAGCGCGCGGCATGGATATAACATGCGATGTGTATCCATATGATGCAGGATCCACATCATTAACAACGCTATTGCCGCCGTGGTCATTAGAAGGGGGAATCCCCGCATGCCTTGAGCGGATCCGCAATACCTCCTTAAGAAATAGGATTAAGGATGAAGTAGGTGAAGAACAAGAGGATTGGGATAACCTCGTCGTATCTACTGGGTGGGATAATGTGGTGATTTCATCAATTACGAAGAATACTCAATTTGAAGGAATGAGCATTCTAGAAATTAGTCAGCGCATTGGAAAGGATCCAATTGACACAGCTTTAGACTTATTGCTTGAAGAAGATGGGAATATATCCATTGTCTACTACCACATGTCAAGCCGTGATGTGGAACAAGTAATCAAATGGGATTACTCCCTTGTTATTTCCGATAGTTTAGGCTGCCAAATAGGAAAACCGCATCCACGTACTTTTGGTACATTTCCGCGATTGTTTGCTAAATATGTACGAGAAAACCGAACCCTTTCATTAGAACAAGCTGTCCGAAAAGTAACCTCCTTTCCGGTACAGCGCTTTAAGTTAGGAAAACGAGGTTTACTGGTCCCCGGATATAAGGGGGATATAACAATCTTTGATCGTAAGACAATCAGTGATGTTGCCACCTATGAGCAGCCAATGCAATATCCCGAAGGTATTTCTTACGTATTTGTAAATGGGGTAAAAACCATTGAACATAAGCGGAATTTACGTACATCTCATGGGGAAATGATTAGGGCGGAAAGGCTATTATGCAACTGTCATAGTTTACATGTTTAATAAGGAGGAATAGAAAATGAGTCAAGTAGAAAAAAGATTAGAAGAAATGGGAATTGTGTTGGGAGTAGCGCCTAAACCTGCTGCAGAATATGTACCTGCCAAAACGGTTCTTAACCTAGTTTATACATCTGGTGCAGATTGCCGTATTAATGGGGAGCTAATGTATGAAGGGAAAGTAGGAAGTGATTTAACAGTAGCACAGGGATATGAAGCATCCCGCCAAGTCATGATTAATCTATTGAGTGTTTTAAAAGGCCATATCGGTGACCTTGATCGTGTAAAACAAGTTGTGAAATTACTAGGATTCGTGAATTCCGCAGATGGATTTACTGAACAGCCATACGTAATTAATGGAGCATCTGAACTCTTGGTTCAAGTATTTGGGGAAAAAGGAAGACACGCACGATCCGCTATTGCATCTAATGAACTTCCATTTAATACACCAGTTGAAATTGAAATGATTGTGGAATTAGAAGAGTAATAGCAATGCTTAGGTTTAAGCTAATAAAAAAGGAGTGATTACGTGTCCTTACTTAGTCGATTAAAGGCGGAGAAAATAGTTGCCATTTTGCGGCATGTTCCTACTGCCAAAATCCATCCTGCAGTACAAGCTTTGCATGAGGGTGGTGTGAACATATTGGAAGTGACGATGAATAGTGAAGGGGCCCTAGATTCTATTCATCAGCTTAGAAGCACGTATGACCAAGAAGAAATTGCGATTGGAGCGGGTACGGTTCTAAACCTCAAAATGGCTAAAGAGGCCGCATCCGCAGGAGCACAGTTTTTCATTTCTCCCAATTTTGACCTTCAAGTGGTTCAGTATGCAGTTGAACATGATATTGAGGTATGGCCGGGAGTCATGACTCCAACGGAAATAGTAAATGCCTGGAATGCTGGGGCAAAAGCGGTAAAACTTTTCCCTGCTGGATTTCTTGGGACAGACTATATAAAAGACATATCAGCCCCTTTGGACTCAATTCCAATCATGGCAACAGGCGGGATTAATCTGGAAAATATTCAGGATTATTTAAAGGCTGGGGCGGCTGCAGTAGGTTTAGGAAGTCAATTAGTGAATAAAGAGTTGATTGCAAATAATCGCTTTGAAGAGTTGAAAATACTTGCCGCACAATTTGTAAAGGCAGCTACTAAAGAAAGGGTTTCACCATGATGGATATTGTAACAATCGGTGAAACAATGGTCTTGTTTCACCCAATGGAGGAAAGACCTTTAAAATATTCTTCTCTCTATACCAAGGCAATTGCCGGAGCGGAATCTAACGTAGCAATTGGTCTCTCACGTCTTGGAAAGAAAACGCGGTGGATCGGCCGCCTCGGAAATGATCCATTCGGAGATATGATTATGACAACCTTAGCCGGTGAACATGTTGATTTATCGAAGGTTGTACGAGACGATGACCACGCTACATCTGTTTTCTTTAAGGATATGTACAGAATTGGAGACCCAATGGTTTATTATTACCGAAAGGGATCTCCATCAAGTGTATGGAAACCGGAGCACGTTCAAGAAGATTGGTTTGCAGACGCCCGTATTTTGCATATGACGGGAATAACTCCTGCATTAGGGTTAGAGACGCTGCCGTTCACAATGGAATGTATGAAAGTGGCAAAGTCATTAGGGCTGACCGTTTCTTTCGACCCAAATATTCGCTATAAATTATGGGGAGCGGAGCGTGTAAAAGAGGCTCTGTTAAGTTTAATTCCTTTATGTGATATTTTTTTACCAGGAATTGACGAAGCTCAGTTTTTGTTTGGCGATCTGCCAGCGGAACAATTGGCACAAAAGATGATGAATTTGGGCCCGCATACTGTTGCAATTAAGCTTGGTGAACATGGTGCATTCGGAATGAAGAGAAATCTAAGCCCGATTACTGTGCCGGGAGTGAAGGTTGGAACTATTATTGATACCGTTGGGGCCGGCGATGCCTTTGCCTCAGGTTTCCTTTCGATTGTTGCAGAGGATGTCTATAACTTTTCATTGGAAAGAGCGCTTGAACGAGGAAACAAGCTTGGTTCTATTGTCATTCAAGGAAAAGGTGACTGGGAGACATTGCCTACATTGGAAGAGCTAAATAGAGATAAAGTTATAACGAGATAAATTAATAACATTTGGTTATCAGGAGAGATATGAATTAGCCATAAATTATTAAATTAATAATAAAAAGGAGTGAATATAGTGGCAGGTAAAAAATTTGTAATAATGTTTATTGCTTTAGTTTTCTTACTTATGGGATGTACAAGTCAGTCAAAGGAAGTTAAAAATAATGTTTCTAATAAAAGCGCAGAAGCAGGAACCCCTAAAGAAGGTGGGACTTTAAAAGTAGCTATTACTGGTGAGCCGCCAACATTAGATTCTCATCTATCTTCTGCTTTCCTAGCCTCTCAAATAGGTTGGCATATATATGAAGGGCTTTTCACACTAGATGAAAATTATAATGCTATCCCAATGTTAGCAAAAGACTATGAATATGATGAGGCACGCAAAACATATATTATTAATTTACGAGAAGGGGTAAAGTTTCATAACGGGAAAACATTATCAGCCGATGATGTCATTGCATCTCTAAAAAGATGGGGTGAAAAAGCAAATTATGGGAGGATTATGTTTAATAATGTGAAAGATTTAAGGAAAATAAGCGATTTAACAATTGAAATTGAATTACTTGAACCTTCACCAATTGCACCAATACTTTTAGCATACCCAAACCAACAGACTGCCATCTATCCTAAAGAAGTAATAGATAAAGCCGATGAAACTGGAATAAAAGAATTCATAGGAACAGGGCCATTCAAATTTGTAGAGCATAAGCCAGATCAATATATTAAACTTGAAAAGTTTAAAGAATACGTAGCACGAGAAGAACCATCTAATGGGATGGGTGGGAAAAAGACTGCGCATGTGGATGAAATAATGTTTATTCCTACACCAGAAGCATCCGTTCGATATGATGGAGTACAAACCGGACAATTTCATTGGGCAGATAGTGTAAGCACTGATATGTATGAATCAATGAAAACGAATACACAGGTTGAACCGGCTATTGTAAAACCATATTGGTGGCCAATGGCAGTATTTAATAAACAAAAGGGTGTATTTGCTGATAAAAAAATGCGACAAGCTTTTGCGTTAGCATTAGATATGAAACAGATTATGAAAGCTTCTTTTACTTCTGAGGAGTTTTATCGACTTGATCCTAGTATTATGTTTAAGGAACAAGAAAAATGGTGGAGCGATGCTGGTTCAGCAGAAATGTATAACAAATCAGATATAAAAAGGGCAAAACAGTTAGTGAAAGAAGCTGGTTATAATGGAGAAAAAATCCGTTGGCTAACAACAAAAGAATACGATTATATGTATAACATTGCTGTAGTAGCTGCGGAACAGCTTAAACAAATTGGTTTAAATATTGAATTAGAAGTTGTTGATTATGCAACGATTGTAGATAAACGTATGAAACCAGATGAATATGAAGTATTTAGTGGAGCAACAACGTTTACGCCAGATCCTGGTATATGGGCGAACTGGGATAAGAAATGGGGCGGATTTTGGGTAGATGAAGAAAAAGATAAAATGGTAAACCTTGTAAATACTGAAATGGATGAAGTGAAAAGAAAAGAATTATATGATGAACTGCAAGCGCATTTTTGGGAAGAAGTTCCTTTGGTTAAATTCGGAGACTTTTTCATTTTAACTGCAAAAAGCCCTTCAATGAAAGGATTTGAACCAACTCCATTCCCATTCTTTTGGAATACATGGATTGAGTAATTATTAAATTGAGTGCTACAAAAGCCAAAAATTTTTGTAGCACTCCTTTCATATCGCTATTTATAAAAAAATATATAGGTGGTGAACTTATGTCAACTATACCTAACACAACTAATAATGATAATCGAACACAAATTTTCTTAGACGAGGAAAATAAGGAAACAATAAAGATTAAAGAGCCCGGACTACTTTGGTATCTTTTTCGAAGAAAAACGGTTGTCATAGGATTCTTATTATTTTTGCTAGTTGTCGTTTGTGCTCTTCTAGCTCCAGTTTTAACAAGTTATCAACCAAGTGAAATGACTGTAGAAAATCGATTAACAGCTCCAAATTCTCAACACTATTTTGGAACCGATAACTTTGGAAGAGATGTGTTTTCAAGAGTTATTCATGGGGGAAGGGCTTCACTTTTGGTTGGAACAATTGTGGTCATACTGGCAGTAGGGGTAGGGTCACTACTAGGTTTAGTGTGTGGTTATTACAGGAAAGCTGATGCCATTTTAATGAGGATTATTGATGGTTTAATGTCATTTCCAGGTCTAATACTCGCAATTGCCATGATGGGGGTTCTTGGTTCTGGCGTTTTTACAGTAATCATTGCTCTAAGTATTGTTTATTTCCCGCGAGTTACACGTGTAGTTAGAGGTTCGGTTTTAGTCTTAAGTGAATCACCTTTAGTTGAAGCGGAAAAGTCACTCGGTGCAAATGGTCCATACATTTTGTTTAAACAGATATTACCTAATTGTTTATCGCCTATTATTGTTCAAACAACTTTTATTTTTTCATATGCGATTCTTGGAGAGGCGGCATTAAGCTTCTTAGGTGTAGGTGTACCACCAACAATTCCAAGTTGGGGTAATGTTTTGAGTGATTCAAGAGTGTTTATTGTACAAGGATGGTGGATGGCAGTCTTTCCAGGCTTAGCTATTATGGCAACTGTATTGGGACTAAATCAATTTGGTGATGGACTAAGAGATATTTTGGATCCCAAATCTCGCAGATCTTAATGGAGAAATTTAAAGTATTTAGAGGGAGTTAAAAAATATGATTAATTTTATCGGGCGGCGTTTCTTAACACTACTTCCTACTATGATGATACCTTTAGCGCTTGTGTTTTTTCTAATTCGCTTAGCTCCAGGAGATCCGGCTGCGGTTATGCTTGGAGATAATGCTTCACCAGAACAAGTTGCTTCACTTAGGGAGGCAATGGGGTTTAATAACCCCATTTATATTCAATTTTTTGCATGGTTAAAACAGATTTTTTTATTGGACTTAGGTAATTCGATTTTTTTAAAACAACCTGTTATAGATGTAGTACTTAGTCATGCAGGGGTAACGCTGCAATTAACTTTGTATGCGTTAATCATTGCAGTAATAGTCGGGTTACTATCAGGGATCATCTCTGCTATTTACCGTAATACAGCTATCGATCAGACTGTAATGATAGCAGCAATGGTTGGTGTTTCTTTGCCAGAATTCTGGTTTGGTTTGAATTTAATATTAATTTTCTCCGTAGGATTAGGCTGGTTCCCGGTAACGGGTTATGTACCGATATCTGAAGGTTTCTTTGCTTCTTTACATTCATTAACTCTTCCAGCTGTGGCACTAGGGCTAATTCAGGCTGCATTTATTGCTAGGATAACAAGATCAAGTATGTTAGATGTCATTAACGAAGATTTTATTAGAACAGCCAAGGCAAAAGGGATCCCTAATAAACTGGTAATCTTTAAACATATTCTTAAAAATGCAATGATTCCTATACTAACAGTTATTGGAATTACAATGGCCATATTAATGGGCGGAGCAATAGCTATTGAAACAGTATTTAACTTACCTGGTATAGGGAGGACAATGCTGAATGCTGTAACCCGTAGGGATTATCCTTTGATACAAGGCCTTATTGTGTTTATTTCGTTTGCTTTTATTATCATCAATTTACTAGTAGATATTGTATATGCGTTCATTGATCCAAGAGTAAAGTACAAGTAAGCTGCGACTAAGGAGTGATTAAATGTCTAACTCAGTACTTGAAGTAAAAGATTTAGACCTATCCTTTAAAACGACAAAGGGGGAACTTCAGGCCCTTTCGGAAGTATCATTTACTATTTCGGAGGGAGAGATAGTAGGACTCGTGGGAGAGTCTGGATGTGGAAAAAGTATCACATCCCTATCGATTATGGGCCTTAATTCGGAAGAGACTAGCTTGATAAAAAATGGAACCATTACTTTTAATGATCAAGATATGACGAAATGGAGCCAAGATCAATTCCAAAAAATAAGAGGAAAAGATATTTCAATGATCTTTCAAGAGCCCATGACTTCTTTAAATCCTGTTCTTTCAATAAAAGATCAGCTTACGGAAGGAATACGATTACATTTAAAATTAAGTAGAAAAGAAGCTCAAAAACATGTACTAAACATTCTTGAGAAGGTAGGGATACCAAAATCACGTAACATATTAGATGAGTATCCTCACCAACTTTCTGGAGGAATGAGACAACGGGTAATGATTGCAATGGCCTTAGCATGTAATCCAAAATTACTAATTGCTGATGAACCCACCACTGCATTAGATGTTACTATTCAGGCACAAATTCTAGAATTATTAAAGGAAATAAATCGAGAATATAAAACCTCCATGCTTTTTATTACACATGATTTAGGAGTGGTTTCTGAAATATGTGATAGGGTAATCGTTATGTATGCTGGTCAAGTCATTGAAACAGGAACTGTAGATGATATTCTTCATAATCCTAGGCATCCTTATACAAAGGGGTTACTTAATTCAGTACCAAAAATAATGGAAACTAGAAAGAGATTAGATACTATTCAGGGAACTGTTCCACAATTAAGCCAAATGCCAAAGGGCTGTCGCTTTGCACCAAGATGTAAACATGCGACACAAACATGCATGAACAAACCTAAGATGGTTAATGTGGACAATGAACATTATGCTAGGTGCTTTTACGCAGTATAAGAGGGGGAGTCAACAAATGCCAATACCACTACTCGAGGTAAAAGAACTAAAAAAGGAATTTTCAGTTGGACCTGTACTAAAGAAAAAGAGGGTTCAGGCTATAAGAAATGTGAGCTTTACTATACAAAAAGGAGAAACATTTGCTTTAGTAGGAGAAAGCGGATGTGGAAAATCTACTACAGGCAGGGCTGTAATTAGACTAATAGATCCAACAAGTGGGACAATTAAGTTTAATTCTGTTGACATGTCAGAATTAACTAATAAGGAATTAAGAGTAATGAGACGGAATATGCAAATGATATTCCAGGATCCTTATGCATCGCTAAATTCCAGGATGACAATTGAAACTATTTTGAAGGAACCTTTTAAACTCCAAAAGTTATATTCAGAGAAAGAACGTGAGGAAAAAGTAATCTCATTAATGGAAGAGGTTGGGTTACCATCAGCTTATCGCAAGAGATATCCACATGAATTCTCAGGTGGACAAAGGCAAAGAATTGGTATTGCTAGAGCACTTGCATTGAGCCCGGAGTTAATAGTAGCAGATGAACCAGTTTCAGCATTAGACGTATCGGTTCAAGCACAGGTTTTAAACTTAATGATGGATTTACAAGAAAAACACAACTTATCTTATCTCTTTATCTCTCATGACTTAAGTGTTGTAAAGTTTATCAGCCATCGGATTGGTGTAATGTATCTTGGTGAAATAGTAGAGATAGGCGAAACGGAATCTATTTTTAATAATCCACTTCACCCATATACTCAATCCTTATTATCATCCATACCAACAGTTGAAAAAGTTAAAAGGGAAAGAATAATATTAAAAGGCGATGTTCCAGATCCAGGAAATCCTCCAAAAGGTTGTGCGTTCCATACTAGATGTCCTAGTTGTATGGAAATATGTAAAAGTGTTGCACCGGTTGCAAAAAAAGTAGGTGAGCAAATCGTTACTTGCCATCTCTATAATGATTAAGTGAGAAAGTATAAAGGTAGTTATCTGATTAATCCGAATTTAACTAATGGTTAATTGGGAGGATATATGGAAAAGAGAAGGTTAGGAATTGCAAATTTGGACATCAGTGTTATTGGCATGGGATGCTGGCAATATGGCGGCGGCAATTACTGGGGAGAACAAAGCCAAAAAGATGTAAATGAAGTTGTTCGTCTAGCCTTGGATCAGGGTGTCAATTATTTTGATACTGCTGAGATGTATAATGATGGGGAAAGCGAATCATCGTTAGGGAAGGCTTTAAAAGGCAGGAGAGATCAGGCGATAATTGGAACAAAAGTAAGCCCCTCAAACGCTTATTCAAAAGACCTTATAAATAGTTGTAATGATAGTCTTAGGCGCTTACAAACAGATTATATTGATTTATATATGTTGCACTGGCCAATAAACGAAGTATCAATTAGACATTTTACAGAAGATCATAAGATAATTAATAACCCACCGCATATTGAGGAAGTACTCAGTACATTAGACAAGTTAAAAAAAGACGGAAAAATCCGTTACATTGGTGTTAGTAATCATGGAATTTCCCAATTATCAGATATGACTAAATTGGGTGTAGATATTGTTTCAAACGAATTACCATATAATTTATTTTCAAGATCAATTGAGGAAGAGATCCTTCCATTTTGTTCGAATAATAATATTGGAGTTATTGGATATATGCCGTTACAGCAGGGGCTATTAACAGGAAAAATTAACTCTATCAATCAAGTAAATCCAACACGTGCTACATCACGTCATTTTCACCATAGTAGAAGTAATAATGCTAGACATAGTGAAAACGGTGCGGAGAATGAGGTAAATGAGGCATTAAATAAAATAAAAGCAATTTCTGAAGATCTTGGGATAGAGATGGCGGTTTTATCTTTAGCTTGGGCAATTTCAAATAAGGGGATTGCAACATCCATCGTTGGTGCTAGAAATAAAGAGCAGCTTATATTAAATTTACGGGGTGCTACATATAAACTTACACCTGGCATTATTCATGAGCTAAATAATATAACTTTACCTATATTAAAAAAGCTTGGTTGTAATCCAGATTATTATGAAAATAGGAAAAGAAGTAGAGTGTTTTAAAATGGTCCACTATATCGGACAATAGGGCAGGATTTATTCAAGGGTATCGTTATTTAAAAACTGACAAAGCCTCAATTGTGTTTATTGTCCGAGTTTTGATACATATAAAGATTTTAATGAAGAGGTTCTATCTTGTCCTCTGATGTGAATGAGATGGGAGAGTAGGGAAGGTTACTTCATGTTTATATCAAGTGTCAATTTAGGGTTCAATTCCGCTGTTTACACAGCAGATTTGGACCCTATTTTTGTGAATCTTATGGGAACAGTCTCTGTGGCGATAGTAGTTTTTTAGAAACAGCAGCACTGTGGGGAGTTTCATGAAATTCCCCACAATACCGACAGTACCGAAGTGTTTTATTCCATACTAAAGGAAGAGAGTCACCGGATTTTGTCATTATGGTACCTCTTGAATAAACTAGGAAATGTCATACTCAGCAGGACCATCAAACTTGCAATTATTTGTTTAATACCTTATGTTCATTTAGGAACTTGGATATAGCAAAGGAAGAGGCGCCCAATGCACTTGAGTAGATGCCTAAGGCAGAAAAACGAATAGTAGGTATGTTTTTATGGTAAGTTGACAGCCGTTCAGTTAAAACGCGATCGATTGGATTCGTAAGCCAGTTTTCAAAGCGAGCCATTCGATTTCCAATGACGATCATTTCCGGGTTGAACGTGTTAATAATATTGGTTAATCCAAAACCGATATATTCTCCAATATTGTTTAATACTTGGAGCACTTTTCGATTTCCATTTCTTGCATTGCTAATGAGGGTGTCTATGGTCATATCTTGTGACTCATTAAGAGCTTTTACTAATTCGGTTTCTTTTAAGAGAGCACATTCTGAAGCGTACAATTCCCAACATCCATAATTTCCACAAGGACATTTTTTTCCGTTTGCTTCGATCGAAAAATGCCCCATTTCCCCTGATATTCCTGATGAACCGGTATAGAGTTTATTATTAATGATAATCCCGCCGCCAATACCGATTCCAATACTGAGATATATTAAATTGGAAATACTTTTCCCAGCGCCATATAGTTGCTCGCCATATGCACCGGCATTAGCTTCATTTTCAATTTTCGTTGGAATGTTAAACTTCGTTATGACTAATTCTTTAATAGAGACATGTTTCCATTTTAAATTCGGGGCAAGAAGAATTGATTCATCTTTATTGACCATTCCAGGAACCCCAATACCAATACCAACAATTCCATATGGGCTTTTTGGCGCCTTGTCGATCAGTGACTCAATCATGATAAATAACTCATTTAAAACATAGTCATACTCAATGTTTTCGAGCAATATATTCATTTCCTCCACAATGTTTCCGCTTAAATCTGTTAACACACCTAAAAGATAATTTACGCCTAAGTCGATTCCTATTGAATAACCAGCGTGATTATTAAAATAAAGTAAAACTGGTTTTCTCCCACCGCTTGATTGTCCTTCTCCAATTTCGTAGATGAAGGAATCAGTAATAAGCTCTGAAACCATTGTTGAGACAGTTGCTTTGTTTAACCCTGAGTCTTTAGAAATTTGCGCACGGGAGACTGGCCCTTTATCTCTAATGTAAGTGAAGACGATAGCTTTATTAATTTGTTTCATTAGATTCTGATCGCCTGTCTGTAATGTTTTCATTTTTCCTCCTCAGACTTATTCGTTTTTTTTATAGTACCATAATCGAGAACTTCATCACTAGTAGTAATTGTGTTATGTTTGTTTAACCGTTAATCTTTTCATAGTAATTTAATGATTGGAACAGATGATTTATCTGATTTATTATATATTTTTGACAAAAAATAGACATAGAAAATAAAATTTATTAAATATTTTCAAACATAATAATTGACAACGGTCTCATGAATAACTAATCTTAGTTTAAAGGTTAAACAAACTACCGAGTTATTTGGTTAATAAAATTACATAAATTTACAGAGGGGGAAATGGAATAATGACCTACTTTAAAAATATTAATAAAATCAACTATGAAGGACCAAAGTCAACCAATCCATTTGCATTTAAATTCTATAATCCGAATGAAAAAATCGGCGATAAAACTATGGAAGAGTACTTACGTTTTGGAGTAGCTTATTGGCATACATTTACAGCAGATTTATCAGATCCATTTGGGGCTGGAACTGCGATTCGCCCATGGGATAAATTTAAAGGAATGGACTTAGCGAAAGCTCGTGTAGAGGCTGCGTTTGAATTCTTTGAAAAATTGGGGGTTCCTTACTTCTGCTTCCATGACGTTGATATTGCGCCAGAAGGAACTAATCTAAGTGAAACCTATAAAAATTTAGATACTATTGTGGCCATGATGAAAGATTATATGAAGGACAGCAAAACGAAATTGCTTTGGAATACAGCCAATAATTTTTCCCATCCACGGTTCGTTCATGGTGCTGCCTCTTCTAATCATGCAGATGTCTTTGCTTATTCAGCAGCTAAAGTGAAAAAAGGGTTGGAAGTAGGTAAAGAACTAGGTGCAGAAAACTATGTTTTCTGGGGTGGACGTGAAGGATACGAAACACTTCTAAATACAGATATGAAGCTAGAGATGGATAATCTTGGACGACTATTCCATATGGCAGTTGATTATGCAAAAGAAATCGGGTTCGATGCTCAATTTTTAATTGAACCAAAACCGAAAGAGCCTACATCCCATCAATACGACTTTGACGTGGCAAGTGGTTATGCCTTCTTACAACATTATGGTCTTCAAGATTATTTCAAGTTTAATATTGAAGCCAACCATGCAACATTAGCTGGTCACACATTTGAGCACGAACTTCGCTATGCTCGGATCCATGGCATGTTAGGTTCTGTTGATGCAAACCAAGGACATCCGCTTTTAGGATGGGATACAGATGAGTTTCCATCAGATTTATTCTCTACAACATTAGCTATGTATGAAGTTATTAAAAATGGCGGATTAGGCAAAGGCGGATTAAACTTTGATGCGAAGGTAAGAAGAGGTTCATTTGAGCCGGAAGATTTATTCCATGCACATATCGCTGGAATGGATAGCTTTGCAGTAGGGTTAAAATTGGCTCGAAAATTAATCGATGATCATGTCTTAGATGGTGTTATTCAAGATCGTTATAAAACCTATACAGAAGGAATTGGACTTGATATTGTCAAAGGAACTACCGATCTTAAGAAGCTAGAGGATTATGCATTAGGTTTAACGGAAATCAAACTTGAATCTGGTAAATTAGAAAGAATCAAAGCGGCTATTAACCAATATTTATTAACGCTTTATGCAGGTGAATAATCGTAGGCGGGTGCTAAGATGAAATATGTGATTGGCATTGATTTAGGGACAAGTGCGGTGAAAATCTTGCTTGTAAACCAAAATGGTGATGTTGTACAAGAGGTTTCAAAACCATATCCCTTAATTCAAGAAAAAACAGGATACAGTGAACAAGACCCGAAATGCTGGGTAGATCAGACCGTTTCCGGACTGTCTGATCTCCTAAAGGATTTTGAAGGCAATACCGCAGAGATTGAAGGTATAAGTTTTTCAGGACAAATGCATGGTCTAGTGCTGGTTGATAAGGATTATAATGTGCTCCGAAATGCGATTCTTTGGAACGATACACGAACAACCAAGCAATGTCAGGATATTTATAAAGTCGTTGGTGAAAAGACATTATTAGCCATTGCGAAAAATCACGCTTTAGAGGGCTTTACATTGCCAAAATTGTTATGGGTAAAAGAGTATGAGCCAGACGTATACGCAAATATTCATAAAATGATGCTGCCGAAGGATTATTTGAGATTTCGTATTACTGGAAATATTAACTGTGAATACTCGGATGCTGCCGGTACATTGTTGTTGGATATTCAACAGAAAGTTTGGAGTAAAGAAATCACTTCCCTGCTTGATATTGATGAGGGCATTTTACCAGAGTTGGTTGAATCAACGGATTTTACAGGGACGATTACACAAGCATTTGCTAATGAAACAGGGTTACATCCAGCTACAAAAGTGTTTGCTGGTGGAGCGGATAATGCCTGCGGTGCAGTTGGATCGGGCATTTTATCGAAAGGAATGACCATGTGCAGCATTGGCACTTCCGGTGTCGTATTATCCTATGAGGAATCGGCTGATTTAGATTTTGAAGGGAAGGTTCATTATTTCAATCATGCTGAAAAAGATGCTTATTACACGATGGGCGTTACATTAGCGGCAGGACACAGTCTTTCATGGTACAAAAATACCTTTGCTCCAGATGAAAGCTTTGACGACTTACTTTCTCATTTAAATGAGGTTCCGATTGGAGCGAATGGACTGTTATTTACCCCTTATTTATCAGGAGAGAGGACCCCTTTTAATGATGCAGCCATCCGTGGAAGTTTCATTGGAATGGATATTTCTCATTCTAAGGAAGACTTCACAAGAGCAGTTATTGAAGGGATCACGTTTTCACTGAACGAATCTATTGAGATTTTCAGGGGAAATGGAAAAACCATTGATACCATCATTTCGATTGGTGGTGGAGCGAAGAATGAAGATTGGCTGCAAATACAGGCAGATATTTTTAATGCCAATGTAGTCAAACTTGCAAGTGAGCAGGGTCCAGCATTAGGAGCGGCGATGATTGCAGCATCTGGTTTGGGATGGTTCCATTCCATGAAGGATTTTTCAAATAACATTGTCAAAGATTCGAAAACGTATTCACCTAATGAAGAAAACGTAAAGAAATATAAGAAATTATTTACCCTTTATCAAGGGGTCTATCGACAGACGAGAGAATTAAACCAATTATTAAGTGAATTTAGGTAACATTTAAGGAGGCGAAGATTGTGTTTTATCAAAAAGATAACCGATTAGTTCGTGAGTTTGATCATGAAGTAGTTTGGATTGAACCATGGGGTAAAGACAGCTTTAGAGTACGGGCTACGCAAAATAAAGATATGAGTGAGGAAAATTGGGCACTTTCAGTTCAAGTTCCAGATGTATCCGTAGATATTCACATCGATGAGGCAAACGACACAGCCGTTATTACAAATGGAAGAATCAAAGCTGAATTTTCTTTCAGGGGTCACATTACTTTTAAAAATGAACATGATGAAGTCATTTTGGAAGAGTTTTTACGACAACGGGCAGTATTACATGATGTAGGAAATGAGGATGTGAACGTAGAGTCTGTAAATGCGTTTTCTTCCACATTGAAATTAAAACCAAGAGAATTTAAATCCATTCTCGGATCGGATGATTTCTCACTTATCGCTCGATTTGAATCAGATCCAGATGAAAAAATATTTGGAATGGGCCAATACCAGCATCCCTTTTTAGATTTGAAAAATTGTACGATCGAGTTGGCCCATCGGAATTCCCAAGTTACCGTACCGTTTTATGTTTCGAGTAAAAATTATGGATTTTTATGGAATAATCCTGGGATTGGAAAAGTGAATTTCTCTAAGAATGTAACGGAATGGAATATGTACTCAACCAATACATTGGACTACTGGATTACGGTCGGATCGACTATTGATGAAATCGAGCAAAACTATGCAAACGTAACAGGAAAAGTGCCTATGATGCCAGAGTATGGATTGGGCTTGTGGCAAAGTAAAATGCGCTATCAAACCCAAGAAGAAGTAATGGAGGTTGCGAGAACCTACAAAGAAAAAGGAATCACCCCTTCCATTATTGTCATCGATTTCTTCCACTGGACGGAGCAGGGTCATTATGATTTTGATGAAAGATATTGGCCAGATCCAGAAGGAATGGTGAAGGAATTAGAAGAAATGGGTATTAAAACGATGATTTCCGTTTGGCCGACCATTTCTACAAAAGCAAAAAATTATCAAGAGTACTTGGAAAAGGGCTTACTTGTTCGAACAGATCGAGGCGTTCGGATGACAATGGAACAATTGGGTAACTTGGTGTATATGGACCCTACGAATCCAAAAGCAAGAGAATTTGTTTGGAACAAGTTAAAGAAAAGCTATTTTGATAAAGGAATTGAATTGTTCTGGCTTGATGTCGCTGAACCAGGATATATGGTTTATGACTATGATATTTATCGTTATCATAAAGGAACAGATGTGAAAGTGGGGAACATTTTCCCATCTGATTTTTCTAAAATGGTTTATGATGGTCTCGTTCAAGAAGGAAGAGAAAATGTATTAACGTTAACAAGAGCTGCATGGGCAGGAAGCCAAAAATATGGGGCATTGGTATGGTCTGGAGATATTGATTCCAGTTTTAAAGCATTCCGAAATCAAATTAATACGGGACTAAATATGTCATTAGCTGGTATTCCTTGGTGGACAGCTGATATTGGCGGGTTCCACGGCGGCAATCCAAATGATACAGAATTCCGTGAATTAATGATTCGCTGGTTCCAGTATGCAACCTTCTCCCCAATATTAAGAATGCACGGAGACAGACAACCACATACAGATCCAATTGGCGTAGATGGCGGTGGACAAGCTGCAAGTGGAGCGCCGAATGAAATCTGGTCTTATGGGGAAGAAAAT
The DNA here is from genome assembly GCF_049463095.1 of Neobacillus sp. 19. Classification (NCBI taxonomy): domain Bacteria; kingdom Bacillati; phylum Bacillota; class Bacilli; order Caryophanales; family Bacillaceae; genus Neobacillus; species Neobacillus sp. 19. The sequence goes on from NZ_JBMPZU010000011.1 coordinate 96,589, forward strand.
GAAAGAATTTTTACAAATTTCATTCAGATCAGAGAAGCATTAAAACCGTACTTAAAGCAATTAATGAAAGAAGCGCATGAGCTAGGGCGCCCAATCATGAGGCCTTTATTTTATGATTTCCCAAATGATAAGACCGCTTGGGAAATCGATAATACTTTCATGTTCGGACCAGATGTCCTAGTAGCCCCAATCATCGACTATAAGGATAGGAGCAGAAATGTGTATCTGCCAGAGGGGACGGAGTGGGTACATGCCTTTACAGGTAAAACCTATGCTGGCGGCGAAAACTACCATGTGGAAGCACCAATTGACTATATTCCTATTTTTTATAAAGCCGATAAAGTAAATCAATTACCTAAATTAGACGGTAAGAAGGGGATTAACTAATGTACAAAATTATAGTTACTAGCCATGGTAAGTTAGCAGAGGGCATTGTAGAATCACTTTCCTATTTTATGCCAAACCATAAGGTAGAGTACATTTCGTTAGATCAAAATGGTATTGAGGATTTTAAAAATAGAGCAGCTGAATTATTAGCTGCTCAACAAGAAGAGGTTCCACTTCTCGTATTTACGGATTTATTTAATGGTTCACCGTTTAACGTCTTTGCACAGTTGTTGCCAAAATCAGGATTAACCTATGACATTGTCGCAGGAGTCAGCCTGCCAGTCCTAATGGAAGCAGCCCTGCAACAAGAATTTGCAGCGATTGAAAACGTCCTTCAAACACTTAAAAATGTACGAACGACCGTTATTTATAGCGAAGAGCTGCTACAACTTAGTGAAAGCAACGAAGACGAATAGGAGGTAAGCGGAGATGGCACCTGATATTGAATTATGGCAAATGCTGTTGATCATTTTTTATGGATTTTTCATCAACTATGAAAAGAATAGTACGATGTTTGGTACGTATCAGCCAGTTGTCGCTGGTTTCATAGTTGGTATCATCATGGGTGATGTCACAACTGGACTATTTGTTGGTGGTACATTGCAATTGATGGCACTAGGGATTAGTAATTTTGGCGGTGCGTCTGTTCCAGATTATCAGACTGCATCTGTCGTGGCCACATTCATTACGATTTCAACGGGGCAAAAACCTGAATTAGGGATTGCGATTGGGATTCCAGTAGCCCTATTTATGGTACAACTTGATATTTTAAGAATGACCTTTGGTGTTTGGTTACAAAACCAAGCTGAGAAGTTTGCTGAAAATGGACAATATAAAAAGATTGAATGGATGCAATATATCGGTCTTTTCGTTACGGCGGCAACCACTGGTATTCCTATCTTAATTGCTGTTGTGTTTGGTCCATCTGTTGTAGATACTATTTTAAATTATACACCAGACTGGCTAATGGGGGGCCTGAAGGTTGCAGGGGGATTATTACCGGCTGTTGGTATTGCGCTACTATTAAGATACTTACCGACAAAAGAAAACTTCAGTTACTTATTAATCGGATTTTTATTAGTAGGGTATTTAAAACTTCCTATCTTAGGTGTAGCACTATTTGGAGCAGCGATTGCCCTTCTTACTTACAAGAGAAGCATAACAGCTGCTAAGACTCAAGTTCCGGCAGGAGGCTTTGATGAAGATGAATAACGATGGGAAATTAGCTAAAAAGATAAGATACAAGGTATTATGGAGATGGATATTTACCAGTAGTGTGTCCTCTAACTATCAAAAAATGCAAGCATTGGCTTATTGTTATGCTATCCTGCCTTTTTTAAGATTTATTCATAAGGATCATCCGGATGAACTACAAAAAGCCGTTAAAAATCATTTGCAATTTTTCAATACGAATCCTTGGATTGCCCCCTATGTTTTAGGCGTTAACTTAGGGATTGAAGAAAAAGAAAAAAATAATGCGTTGGAAACCATCAGTAGTGTGAAGACTAGTTTAATGGGCCCATTGGCAGGTATGGGAGATAGCTTATTCGTTGTTGTGCCATGGACCGTTTTTGGAGCAATTGCTGCAAATATGGCATTAGACGGCAGCCCAGTCGGGATCTTTCTATGGCTTGCGATTGGAATTGTCCTTAAATTACTTAGTTTCCCATTATTTGAAGCAGGTTATAAATCTGGTACAGCCTTAGTTGAAAAATTACATTCGCAATTAAAACATATTACTTCTGCTATTTCGATTGTTGGACTAATGGTCGTTGGTGCCTTAATCGCTTCGGTGGTTCGTTCACAAATTGCATTCGAATTTAAACAAGGTGATGTAAAGATTAATGGACAAGAAATATTGGATCAAATCTTACCAGGCCTTGTACCAGCGGCAGTCGTTTTCTTAGTTTATATTTTACTTGGCAGGAAAGTCAAACCTGTTTGGACAATACTCATTGTTTTGGTATTATCAATTGTAGCCTATGTACTAAAAATCTTAAAATGAGGTGGATAACATGCAAGGTATTACACATATTCGAGTAGACGATCGATTAATTCATGGTCAAGTGGCAACGTTTTGGACGAATGAATTAGGTGTTAACCGTATCATGGTCATTAATGATGCCATTGCAAATGACCCAACACAAAAATCAATCTTACGTATGGCTGCACCAGCACACGTAAGTACTTCTATTATTACTCATGAAACAGCAGTAACCAATATTTCAAATGGTAAATATGCTGGCCAAAAGGTATTAGTAGTTGTTAAATCTCCACTGGATGTTTTGAAATTAGTGGAAGCTGGATTAGATATTACAAAATTTAATGTGGGAAATATTTCTTCAAGACCAAATACAGTGGCATTAAAGCCTAATATTAGTGTGACAAAAGAAGAAAGAGAAGCATTAGAAAAGCTATTGGACAAGGGAATTGAAATCACCTCTATTATGACTCCAAGTGATTCAAATGATTTACTAAAGGATCATATGTAAGATTAGTAGTTTATGGTTCTTGTAAATTATCAACATAGACAACCATTACCCTGACGGTAGAGGATGCAGGAGAGAAGTGTTAGCCGCACTTCTCTTTTTTATTTGTTTAGGAAATTATAAATTTCTAGACTTGTGGATAACTGTTCGATAAAATGTTCGTATAAATAATTGTGGAGTTTTTCTGTATGAGTCGTACTAATAGCGGAGTTATCAAACGAATATTAAAAGATCACTTTGATGGTTATTGGAGGATGCATTCTGACCTTTCCTGTATCGTATCGTGAAGATATAAAAGAAACAGTAGAGAAAGCCATTAGATGTGGAACTCGTGATTTGGGATACGCACGTTATGAGTGCCTCGGTTGCGAAGGGGGACCAAATCCGGCTTTTGTATGCTTTACCTGTAAAAGTAGATTTTGCCATAAATGTGGTAAAAAATATACTGATGACTGGTCAGATAAGCAGCAGGAAATGATTTTTAATGTTCCACATCGTCATATGGTGTTTACGATTCCGAAGGAATTGAGAAAGGTTTTCTTTCAAGACCGAAAAAAGTTAAATGAACTAAGTAAGAAAGTAGCTGAAGTTTTTCAATTTTACTTTCAACGTAAAAGTAAGAAACGGGATCTACAGGTTGGCATAATTACAGTTATTCATACTTTTGGACGGGATTTGAAATTTAATCCTCATATTCATGCCCTAGTAACGGAAGGTGCAATTGATAACCGTAATGAGTGGGTACCTACTGAATTTATTCCATATGAATATTTAAGAAAGTCCTGGCAAAAGGTCGTGTTAGATTTACTAAAATCTTGGTTTCCGAATAACCGCTCTGTTATTAATCTTATTAATGATCTATATCAACGATATCAAAAAGGATTCTATGTGAATGCAGAACAGAGAATGAGGGATGCAAAAGGAGCTGCGAAATACATAGGGAGATATTTAGCTAGACCTGCTATTGCGGAATATCGCATAGTTAAATACGATGGCAAGACGGTTCACTTTTGGTATGAAGACCATCAAACAGGAAAAAGAGTTGATGAGACACAGCCTGTCTACAAATTTCTTTTCAATTTATTACAACACATTTCGCCCAAGTATTTTCGAATGGTTGGTCGTTTTGGTTTGTACAGTAGAAGATCATATAAAAAGGCAAATCAGATTTTAAGTCTTTATTCATTTATGAGAACAAAACAACTCTCATTATTACTTGAGACAAAAAAGAAAAAGAAAAAGAAGACCTATAGACAGCGAATGATTGAAGCATTTGATAAAGATCCATTTATTTGTTCACATTGCCATCGTGAGATGGACTTGGTTGAAATATGGCATGCGGATTATGGATTCTTGTATCATTATATGGAAGATATGGAGTCCGTAAAAACGTTAAGGAGGATTAGTCTTGGCCAAAAACAAAGAGCAGGATGAATTAAGTAAAGCATTTCTGGAATCGTTGGATAAGGACGATCCATTTGGGTTGAATGAGGAAATAAAAATGTTGATTTTTAAATGTATCAATTGTGGTGAAGAAGATGAGGTTCCTGAATATGTAGTTGAAGAGTTTCATTTTAATTTGGAAAAAAACAAAGAAGTGGAAGTGGTCTGTCCTTTTTGTAATGGCACTATGCGTAGAGCGAGGAATATCCCAAGTGAATAGCTTCACTTGGGACGTGATTTAAGTCGCGTTAGCGATTTTGTTCATTTCCCTATCTCCCTCGCATACAATACGCTTTTTGGCGCTTTAAGTAACTGCGTTGGCGTTACTCCTTAAGCAAAATAAAAAGAGTCCTAGGATAGGACTCCCTAAAAATTATATTTTTTCAACCTCATCATAATATAGAGTTATTGGTGTTTTCCGTAACTCATTTTTTCTTCCGTTCCAAAGTCGCCCCTGTATATTATCATTATCTGAAATATGTTGGACTTGAGCAATTTTCCTATCAAATGCATATGGGTTCCTGCATGATCTTCAGTTCGCGCAATAATTCGCACCCGATCTCCAATTTTCACAACCTATCCATTCTTCAGGGTAATAATGGATGGCATATAAATCACCTCACTTAAATTTTCCTACATTTAAGTGTATGGAGTTAAATTACAAAAAGAACGCCGTTAGTTGGTTAAAGCTTTAGTTCCTAGACATCCGTTTATTAAACTTACAAATGTCCTCATAAGCCCTCGCTTCTATCGTCATTTTGCTTCTTCTTAGTGCTTCTTGTTGTTTGTAATCCTTTTTTGATGTACGTATAACCTTTTCGGTTGCTACAATACCCTGCATAATTACTTGTGTAATTTCGATAATCATATTTTCTACCGTCCTTTATAGTTTAATGAACTTAACGTTTCAACATCATTCACTAAAAGAAAGGCAGATATACTTTTGTATAACAATTACATGTAAACTTTGATCACATCGTCATTTTCACGTTCTTGCACAATCGCCCAACCCTGCGCTGTTGGATATGATATCCACTCATGTCCGGTCTATAAGGATCTTCAAATGTACCTGTTCCTGTTTTTGGTGCTGTTTTAACATACCATTTCATAATTAAATCTCCTCCACTCTAAAATCATCAAAACGTACATCGGCACTCCCGCCGAAACCATGCTTAGTAAAAGATTGATTGAAATTATCATTTGTTGATAGCGATTTAACGCCATTACGGTAAACGTCTATTTGCGAACCACTTAAGACAACTTTTAATAAATCACCTATTTGTAGCGTGTCTACCGTAATACTTGCTAGTTGTGTAGAAGCCGCAGAAACATTTTTATAAATCCTTAGCGTTGTTCCTTGTTGTTGAGCAAAAAGATAATTGCTACTATCAGCAATCCTGAATATTATCCGCTGTCCGCTTGAATTTGCCGCCATTTTTGCAGATATGGCAATGTTATCAGACCGTCCAGCATCAATACTTGCGACTGTATTTGACCCTGAGACTCTGTAAGCTTCGTTGTTTTGAATTCCGAATCCACCGACTGTATTTTGCCAAGCTTGCCCTGAATCAGCTACGCCCAAAGCATTATTGTCTGCCCTGTTAAATGAGTCTGTAACAATAACGGTAGGTTGTGAAGGTGCAGTCGTTTTAACTATAATGCTAGTCTTTGCACTTTGAATACCGGTGCCTGTCACAACCCGAGGAATCGATATTCTATCAGTCGATTTTTGACATTCTTTTCAACCGCAACCGGATCGAAAGTCAATGTAGAGAAGGGCTGCAGCATTTTTAAACAAACATTTGATTGAATGACAAAATTTATGCCTGTTTATGGAATGAAAGCCTTATATACCGGCATTTATGGCAAAACTAATCAAATGTTTGTTTAGTTTTTAGCTGCTTTCAAAAGAAAAAATACATTATGTTTCATTCGGCTTTTGTCGAAAGAATGGAGAGCATTTAAACAGCTCCCTTATCTTTCGGCAATATTTTTAAGTGAAAATCGGGTTAATAGTTGATTTAAAGAGGTTTATCCCGATTTTAAATAAACATTTATTTAGTTGACAAAATCTATGCTATCTATGATGCGCAATCCACTCGTACCGGGCTTTTTGGTCAATTCAATCAAACGTTTGATTCCATATTATTTTGTAGAACGGCAACTGGTAATAGGTAACTAGTAAATGGACAAAGCTCCGATCATCTTCAGACGTAATAATTTGGGAAACATTCGTATGGTCAGTAAAAATGGTTGCCAGTGTATCCAATACATCGTGAAATATTTATCTAACATCCACGCTAACAAATAATAGCAGTATCATATTTACGTTTAAATCATTCCCTTCAATCCCCTTGTTATTGAGTAAGGCAAATACTCCGGTCTTTTTTTCGTTCATTTTAAATTCATTTCCTAATTTATGAAAATTTATCAAATTTTTTAAATAATTGTTGTATTTTCAGAAAACATACTTTATTCTAAATATATTGTATACAATGATTGTGTACAATATAGATACACAAAAAGATTTATTGCGTGTACATTCGGATTTTATACAAAATATTTATCAATCATAAGGCTTAAATTTGTTATGCCAATTGATTATTGGAGTGTTAAAAGTGAGTAAAAGTAAAAACGAATCGCTAGAAAATTATATTTACGAGGAAATTCAATCTGCAATCTTAAAAAGAAAAATCCCATTGGATACACATTTAAGTGAGGAACAGTTGGCTGAAGCATTTAATGTTAGTCGTACTCCAATTCGTTCTGTCTTGAAGAGACTGAATTATGAAAAAACAATTCGCTTTATACCTAACAAAGGGGCATTTATCAATAATCCAAGTGAAAAGGAAATGGCAGATGTTTTTCAATTAAGAGAAATAATTGAAATTCAAGCAGTGAAATTCGCTTGCCGTAATGCCTCGATGGAACAATTGGAAGAATTAGAGTCTCTAACCTATTTGGAAGAAAAACTTTATAGAGAAGATCAGTATGATAAAGCAATACAAATAACATCTGAATTTCACTATAGATTAATTTGTTTGGTAGGGAATGAACTGATGAAGGAATATAGCAAAGAACTTATTAATATTTCTAATATTCATCTAGCCTATCATGATCATGCAGATAAGGAGAGTCCTCGCTGTCCAAACGAACATAGAGAAATAATTAAAGCGATAAGAAAGGGAGATGAGGAGGATGCTATTCGTGTATTTTTAGAACATTTTAAAACGGTTAAAAGTCATTTAGCCTTAAATAGTAATAACAAACAGAATATTTCTTTTAAAGATATTTTTGAACCTTATCAAAAAAGTAATTAATTATATTAACCTATTATTTGAGGAGGATTTTTTCATGAAAATTGCAGTGTTAGGTGGGGCAGGAAAGGTTTCATTAGGAGCTATTCTAGATTTTATTGAAAGCGATTCCGTAGGAAAAATACTATTGGCAGATATTAATATCGAAGCTCTTAGAGAAAGAAAAGAATCCTTAAAATCAGATAAAGTAGTGATTGCTCAGGCCGATTTAAATAATCATGACTCTCTTGTTGAATTGCTTTTCGAATATGATGTTTGCTTAAATGGAAGTTCCCATCATTTTAACATGAAAGTTATGAAAGCGTGTCTAGAGGCGAAAACAAATTATACTGATTTTGGCGGTTTATTCCACTGGGCGAAAGAACAAATGACAATGCACGACGAATTTAAAAGAGCTGGAATTACAGGCATTGTTGGCTCAGGGAGTGCTCCTGGGATTGTAAATGTTATGGCTAAGTATGGATATGAAAATCTCGATAATGTTAAATCTGTTCATATACGCGATGCCATAGTGAATTTTAATTTGAAGGAAAATGATTTTATTCCACCATATGCAATTGAAACATTGTTAGATGAATTTATTATGAATCCATACGAATTTAGAAATGGTGAATTTGTAGAAAGTACCCCTTTTTCAGGAGCAGAAGAGATTACTTTTCCAAATCCAATTGGAAAACAAACAGTGATAAATACGATACATTCTGAAGTAGCAACTATTCCTGTATCGTTTAAAGATAAGGGAATTCAGGATGTTACATTTAAACTGGCACTTCCTAAAGCATTTGAAGAGAAGCTGAGATTTTTAGTAGAACTTGGATTGGGCAGCGCAGAATCTATTGATGTAAGAGCCAATAAGGTCATTCCACGCCAAATTCTTGCAGAGGTTGTAAATCACAAGAATAGTCAAAAACGAACTGAGAATACAAAGCATGATGATCATAAAGCACTTAGGGTAGAAATAGAAGGAATGAAAAATGGTAAACCAGCCAAATATGTGATTGATACAATCATCTCTCCATATGCCAAATGGCCACATATATCACAAGGGGTATTTTCAGTCGGATTTCCAGCAGCGGTAACAACCAGATTGTTAGGTAGAGAGATTAAGGAAAAAGGATTCTTTGCATCTGAACAAGTTATCCCTACTGAACTTTATTTTGATGAATTAGCCAAGAGAGGAATAAAGGTTGAAGCTAATTTTATTCAAGAAATTTCTAGTAGTGTCGAACTGATTAGTAAATAAATTCTTATATTTTAATAGGGGGAGGTAATACAGATGACTACACAATATAAGGTATTTGTGAATGGCGAAGTAACTGAAAGTATAACAGGAAAGTACGCTAACATAGTGAATCCTGCAACTGGCCAGGTGATAGCTGAAATGGCGTTATGTACGGAAGCGGACGTGAATCTAGCAGTTGAGGCTGCTGAAAAAGCATTCCAAACATGGAGAGAGACAACACCGGCCGAAAGGAGTTCAGTGTTACTAAAATTGGCGGATGTCGTAGAAAGGAATGCCGACCGGTTCGCTCTTTTGGAATCTCAAAACGTCGGAAAGCCACTTGAGTATGCAAAGGGGGATGTCAAATTATTTGTTGATAATATAAGATTCTTTGCAGGCGCTGCAAGAAATTTACAAGGATTAAGCTCTGGGGAATATCTTGCTAATCACACAAGCATGATCCGCCGAGAACCGATAGGAGTAGTAGGTTCAATTACACCCTGGAATTATCCGCTAGCAATGGCGGGCTGGAAAATAGGCCCGGCAATCGCGGCAGGGAATACAGTGGTATTGAAACCGTCTGAATTAACACCGTTAAGTACACTATTACTTGCTGAAATAAGTATAGGTATCCTGCCTCCTGGTGTATTAAATGTAGTTACAGGATATGGTGACATTGTTGGTGCTGCGCTGGCACGTCATCCGAAAGTAAAAATGATCTCCCTGACTGGAAGCGTACGTGCGGGAATGGCTGTTGCTCGTGAAGCAATAGAGACGCTAAAGAAAGTACATTTGGAACTTGGCGGAAAAGCACCTGTAGTTATCTTCGACGACGTTGACATTCCGACAGTTGCAGAGAAAATGAAAATTGCCGGATTCTACAATAGTGGTCAAGACTGTACAGCAGCTACACGGTTGTATGTGTCTGAAAAAATATACGATCGCTTTGTAAGTGAATTAGTATCGGCAGTGAAAAGTATAAAAGTAGGTAATCCGATGGCAGAAGATACAGAAATGGGACCGTTAATATCGAAAGCGCACCTTAATAGAGTAAATGGCTTTGTGAATCGTGCAAAAAGTAATCCAGATGTGAAAGTATTGACTGGCGGAAAAATCATTGAGGGACCTGGCTATTTCTATGAGCCAACTGTAATCGCTGGGGCTAAACAAACAGATGAAATTATTCAAGAAGAAGTATTTGGTCCTGTTATTACGGTCATCCCGTTTAAAGACGAGGAAGAAGCTATTCAGATGGCAAACGATTGTAAATATGCGTTAGCATCCTCTGTTTGGACGAAAAATATCGATTGTGCAATGAAAACCATCAAGCGATTGGAGTTCGGTGCAGTCTGGACTAATACCCATCTCTCACTCGTTAGTGAAATGCCACATGGCGGATTTAAGATGTCTGGTTATGGAAAAGATCAATCCATCTACTCTCTTGAAGAGTATACAGAAATTAAGCATGCGATGATTAAAGTTCAATAATCAGAAGAGAGAATGTGTAGTAAGTAATCGAGTGAGGTGGAAATAAATGCACACGACGAAACAAGTACGGTCCGATTATTTTGAATTTTCAATCAATGATCAACCCTCTTCTTTTGACGAAGTTTTCCCTGATTTTCATTCAGGTGATCGAGTTGGAGTAGTGGTAAGGGAATCTGGAGGTGCCATTGGAGCAAGTGCCCTCTTCATGGCTTCGATTGCTAGATTCTATGATTTTTACCGAAGTCAGTTAGGGAATAATCCAGGAGAGTTGAGGATCTATCCCGATTTCTATGTTTTTCACGTGGGGCGCCGTGATACAGAGCATTATTGGTTTGATATCTGGCCGCCAAACAAGGAAGTAGATGTTATTGATGAACCCGAACTCATTCTTGAAGCAATTAATGATAGGGGAATTAGCCGTCTAATCATTCCGGATGCTCCGAGGATGAGAACAAAAACCTTTTATACCATTCCTAAAGAAAATCAAATTGAATCTGAAGCAGCAACTTTTCTTCAAGAAACGGTAAGCAGCGCGGAAAAACGTATTAAGACCTGTGTAATTTATTCACCTACTGGTCGTACTGAACGAAGTGATGTCATGATCAAAAGTAATGTAGAGACAGAAAGTAATGTTTATAAATGCATCAAGGATTCTCATGGTTTAAGTGATGAGTTACGGATAGAACTAAAGAACGAACGCCAAAATTTATTAGATAAAGGCAGAGTTATTGAAACCTATCGCAGAACATCACTTACAGAAGCCATTTCTATGCTCTCAACTTCTTTAGGGTTAAGTGAAACTACATTGCATTATTTATCTAACATGAGAAGACCAAGGGTTTAGTTCTATGCGAAATACCTTACTATTAAATAATTTCAACTTAAAGGAGCGCAGCGCTTTTTATATCAAATGAGGCGGGTGAAATACAACAATGCAACAAACACACTTATCTATTAGAAATGCTTCAAAAATATACAAGAAAGACAAAGCAGTTGATTCTGTTAACTTGGATGTTGAAAAAGGAAAGTTTTTAACAATACTAGGCCCGTCTGGTTCTGGGAAAACAACACTTCTCAAAATGGTCGCGGGCTTTGAAAAGTTAACTGAAGGAACAATTTTGTTAAACAATATGGATATAAGCGAGAAAATGCCCTTTGAGAGAGACATTGGGATGGTATTTCAAAATTATGCACTATTTCCACATATGACTGTGAGGCAAAATATCGCTTATCCGCTCCGTATTAGAAAAATGGACAAAAAAACAATCCAAACCAAAATTCGTGACATAGTTGAGCTTGTAAACCTTACTGGTTTTGAAGAAAGAAACTCCAAGCAATTGAGTGGAGGACAGCAGCAAAGAGTTGCGCTTGCGCGAGCCATCGTATTCAATCCCCCGCTCTTATTACTCGATGAGCCTTTGGGGGCGTTGGATAAGAATTTACGGGAAAAAATGCAGATTGAAATTCGAAGAATACAAAAAGATACAGGAATTACAACTATTAATGTAACGCATGACCAAGCTGAAGCGTTGACAATGTCTGATCTTATTTGTGTAATGAACGAAGGGAAAATTGAACAAGTAGCAACACCTGAAGAACTTTACGAGCATCCGGCTAACAAATTTGTCGCTAATTTCATAGGAGAAGTCAATTTGTTTGAAGGGGACATTGTGTCAAGAGGAAATAATGGCACTGTTGTTAAGCTTAGCAAAGAACCTGATAAAGTATTTAATGTTAACGAAGTAAAGAAAATTGATAGCAATAAGGTTTATCTCGTACTTCGTCCAGAAAATATTCATCTAGTGGAAGAGGTTAATGAATATGAGAATTTCCTTAAAGTAACTGTCATGGAAAAGGTATACGGTGGAGATGCCATCAAAGTGAAAGCAAAAACGTCTTTTGATCAAGAAGTGTTCATTAAATTTCCAGTAAGATTGAATAATCAAATTGAAATAGATAGCGAGATTACTATTGGATGGGATGTTCATCATTCTACGTTAATTGCTTATGAATGACAAAATGAACTGTAAGCGAGCTTTATATTCGTTCAGTTATTATTTATAACTAACGCTTAATATAAAGAAATCACTATTGACTCTAGGGGGTAAAAGATGAAAAAGGTTAAAGTAGGCATGTATTTTCTGATATTAGCATTAATTTTAGCATTGTCAGCCTGCAGTTCAAAAAGTTCAAACTCTAAAGGCGACGGTAAAGGGAAATCAGAACAAAAGGAATTGGTCATTGTAGACTGGGGCGGAGCATCTTCGGACGCATTTAAAAAAACCAAGTATGAGCCATTTGAGAAAAAGTATGGCGTAAAAGTTAAAGTTGTTTCTCCCGTAGACTATGGACAGCTATATGCTATGTTGAAAAGTGGAAATGTTATATGGGATTTAGTTATTGCCGATGAAAACATGGCACTTAAACTTGCTGCTGAAGGAAACCTGGAAAAATTGGATTTTAACATTATCGACAAAACTAATATAGACCCTCAGGTTGTGACTGACTATTCGATAGGTAATTATCATTCTGCTACGGTCATTTCCTATAACACCGAATTGATAGATCCAAACAATCACCCGAAAACGTGGGCAGATGTTTGGGATACGAAAAAGTTCCCTGGTGAACGGACGCTTTCGAAGATTCCGATATCAGTATTAGAAGTTGCTCTTCTAGCTGATGGTGTAAATCCTGATGAACTATATCCATTAGATGTAGACAGAGCTTTTGCGAGCTTGGATAAAATTAAGAAGCATGTGAAAAATTGGTGGTCTGCAGGTGCACAGCCAATAGAAATGCTCGATTCTAAAGATGTTTCCGTTGCAGGTGCATGGAGTGGAAGAATTGTAGATGCTAAGAGACAAGGATTGAAAATGGATGTTGAGTATAATCAAGCAGTTGTTCAGACAGCTTCTTATATTATTCCAAAGGGCGCTCCGAATAAAGACCTTGCTCAAAAATATATTGCCTTTGCTTCACAACCTGAACCTCAGGCAGAATTTGCTAAGATTATGAACTATGGACCAACGAACTTAGCTGCAATTGACCTTCTTACAGAGGATGAGAAAATCCTATTGGGTGAAGGTGGAGATGGGGATATCAAAAAGGTCTATGTCGATTACAAATGGTGGATGGAAAATATCGATGAAGTAAACGATCGATTCAACAAATGGTTGCTTGAATAAAGATATAAATTTAATAGAAATGTAAAAGGTGAGTATAAAGTTATCTGAAGAAGTATTTGCCATTTGAATGGGGATTGGCGGTCAAATTTATTAGTCATCTAAGTAAAAGCCAATTCCCACTAATGATTGGATGACAAATAACTGTACATAATGGAGGTGATTTTATGAAATCTGCAGTAGATTTTGTAAAACAAGATGGTATTGGGCAGGCGGGTTTAAAGAGCACTTCTATTTTACAAAAAGTTGCAAAGCTTAAAAGTTTAAAATGGTTACTTGTACTCATCCCTCTGGCCTATACAATTTTATTATTATATTATTCCATTTTTAGTGTCCTTAAATTAAGTATCTATGGTGAAAATGGATTCACACTTCAATATATAAGTGAAGTGTTAACCGATCCTATATATATAAAAGTACTTTGGATAACTATAAAAACTGCGGCCATTGTAACTGTTACCACACTGTTCATTGCCTATCCATTAGCATATCTGGCAGCGATTGCTGGTGGGAAGTGGAAGAGCTCCATTCTTGGGATAATCATGGTTTCCTTTTGGATCAGCTTATTGGTTAGAACGTTTACATGGCTGGTCATATTGCGTGATCATGGGGTGATAAATGAGTTTTTAATGTACTTGGGAATTATCGATAAGCCCATACAACTGGTTTATAATTTCACTGGGGTAGTCATTGGTATGACCCATATTTTACTTCCATATATGGTATTATGCCTTTACTCCGTCATGGATGGAATTGATCGTAACGTCATACAGGCAGCCCATGGATTAGGCGCTCGTCCACTAAAAACATTTGCCCAAATTTTTCTTCCGTTATCATTACCGGGAGTTCTTTCGGGGGCGCTTATCGTCTTTGTTTTAGGTTTGGGATACTTTGTCACGCCTATGCTGATTGGTGGTCCCGACAACACGATGATTTCGGAATTAATTCAACAAAATATACAAACAACCCTGAATTGGGAAAGAGCGTCGGCTCTTTCAATCCTACTATTGGTCACCACCCTTATACTTCTCAGCATAGCTTCTTTATTTGCCAGAAACCTTTCGGTATTAAAGGAGGATAAATGATGTTATTACGATCATATGCAGTATTGGTTCTTTTTTTAATTACAATGCCGATCTTAATTATGATTCCGATTTCTTTCAATTCTGGACATACGTTAAAGTTAACTTTTTCGGATTATTCTCTGAAATGGTATGAGAATTTTTTTAATAATGAACTCTGGCTGGAAAGCTTGGGAAGGAGTATTTCAACTGCACTTTTAGTAGCGGCTTTATCAACAGTCATAGGTGGTATGGCTGCGTTATCTGTAAATAGACTGAGCTTTCCAGGGAAGAACATTTTTATGAATTTGATGGTCGCACCGATGGTTATCCCGGTCATTGTGGTGGGAATTGCCCTCTATCACTCTTTTTCATTCCTAAAATTGAATGACACTGTTTTAGGTGTTGTATTGGGACACTCCATTGTAGCGATTCCATTAGTTTTTGTTACAATGATGGCAGGTCTAAAAGGAGTGCAACGAGATCTTGAACTTGCAGCTCAAAGTCTCGGCTCTACACCGATAGGGGCATTTTTTAAAGTTACTTTTCCGTTGCTCCGTTTATCTATTTTTGCTTCATTCTTTTTTGCCTTTAGTACGTCACTGGATGAGGTCATAATTAGCATCTTTGTTGCTGGACCATCAACCAAAACACTCCCTATACTCTTATGGGAAAATATGCGAACCCAATTAGAGCCTACTATTGCAGTTGCTGCAACGATTTTAATACTTGGAACGATTACTGCTTTTCTTGCGCCAAAGGTTATCGATTTATTTAAAAAGGCCTTGTCTACGGCAGCTGACAAACGATCTTGATATTATCATTATTATTTCAGGGAAGAGAAGAAGCGTAATCTGTCTATTTACTTTTCCTGGGATCGAAAAATTAAAAAGCCGATGATTCCTTAGCGCAGGAATCATCGGCTTTTTTGATGTTGAAATTTGCTTAGCGTATTTCCGCGAGGGACGCCTTCATTTAGCTACACGGCGCTTGATAGAATCTGCTGAACCAGCAGATCAGTAAAGTGCGCTGCATGCTTGGCAACGTCATCCAGATTTTCATCGAAACTATCAGCCGTATCTCCGCCATGGCCGGCAATATCTGATACCGTCTTGATGGCTAACACCGGAATCCCATATTGGGCAGCAGCTTGCACGATGGCAAGTCCCTCCATATCTGATACCTTAACGGAAGGAAAAGTCGATTTGATCCATTCGACTCGATCTGATTCACTCATGAAGGAATCCAGCGTCAATATTAATCCGAAATCGAGTGAATACGGTAGATCATTTGCTTGGGCAGCAGCTTGTCTTGCTACATCCAGCCAGTTCTCGTCTAGATCATATTTTGCCGGCATTTGTGGGACCTGACCATGCTCATAGCCAAAGCAAGTGGCATCGACATCGCCATACCTGTATTGCGTAGCGACAACGACGTCGCCCACCTTTAATCCCTCGGCAAATGCACCCGACGAACCTGCATTGATGATCAAATCCGGTTTATATCGTTCGATCAGCAGCGTAACTGCGACAGCTGCACTGACCTTGCCGATCCCACTTTCTACTAGAATCAGAGGCTGGTCACGATAGATTGCTTCTTCAACGATAACCTTGCCTACTTGTGACCGTGCCGTAATTCGTGATTTAATGCGAAAAGGAGCCATTTCCTCCTCCATCGCTGTGATAATTGCGATTCTCATCATCAGAGCCTCTCTATTCTTCCAGGAATGAAATTGGCTTATTTACAGGTACCTTCGAGCCGCCGAATTCCTTTTCTATATATTTTTGGGTATCGTCATTATGATACAATTCACCTAATTTCAAGATGCCAGGATCATCCTTTTTATCAGAGGTGGTTACAAGCACGTTGATGCTGCTTTTTGTATCTACGGAAACTTCCTCATGGAATACGGAGTCCTTCAATACGTTAAGTCCGCCTTCCATCGCAATCGTATTACCGATCAATACAAGATCCACGTCTTGAATCACCCGCGGACCAGTCGTGTCGTCGATCAATTTGAATTTTAAGTTTTTCGGATTCTCTGCGATATCGCTCACCGAACCTACCCCTTCATCGAAGCCGTCCTTTAACTTGATCAGTCCGGATGCTTGCAATAATTTTAAACCTCTGGATGTATTGGCCGGGTTATCAGCTAAGGCAACGAGCGCGCCGTCCGGAACGTCTTTGATATCCTTGATCTTCTCCGAATAAATTCCCATTGGTTCAAGGTAAGTCGTCGCTACCGCAACAAGGTTGGCATTACTGTCTTTATTGTAGCTAACTAAGTAACCCCAAGATTGGAAGGCGTTTACGTCAACTTCTCCCTCTTTGGTTGCGTTATTCGTTACAACACCACCATTGATCTCTTTGACTTCGATATTGAGGTTGGCATCCTTGGCCGCCTGAGACTTCGCGATATGCTTCCAAATTTGGGCGTCAGAACCCATTGAACCAATGACGATTGTCTGGCCGTCGCTCGAAGTCTTGCTTCCGCAGCCAGCTATCAACAGTGTCAATGTCAATCCAATCGCCAATCCACCTAATAATTTTTTAAAATTCATATGTTTTCTCCCCTTAGACTAAATGAAATATTATTGCCTTAATGCATTGTCATGCCGCCGCTTACAACTGCCGTAAGCTGCGATCAATCAAGCGTAATTTTATCGATTACAATACCCTTTCGAATGGATCTCTGCTAATTCCGGCATGTAGGACAATTTTCGCGTACTCTTGTGCGGAGAACAGCGAATGATCCTTGTAATTGCCGCATTCCAACGCGGATACGGCCGGAACCTCCGTCGTTTCCAGCACACGCTTCAACGTTCTTTCCAATGCGGATGCGATTTCTTCCGGATTATGCTCGTTCCAGAGAATCAGGTAATATCCCGTTCTGCATCCCATAGGTGAAATATCGATGATGCCTTGAATCTCATCTCTCATATATGTCGCCAACAAATGTTCAAGTGTATGAAGCGCAGCCGTCGGAATCGCATCTTGATTCGGCTGCAGGAACCGCAAATCGTATTTTTGCACGGTACTGCCTTTCTCATCGTGCTCGACTCCCGCCGCTCTGACGTAAGGAGCCTTTACGATCGTATGGTCCAATTGGAAGCTTTCTACTTTTGCCATTGTACTTCAGTCCTTTTTCTATAGTATTGTATATTTATTTCAGTACGTACCCGAAGGCAGCAGCTGTATAAATCGATAGGAGCTTGTTGTTAATGCGTTGACTTCTTGGTGAAATAATCCCCGATGAATTGGCATGCAAACACCAGAATCAGGATTAAAATCGTTGCTACAATTGTAATGTCCGTCTGGAATCGGTTATACCCCTGATTAATCGCCAGACTGCCTAATCCTCCCGAGCCGATGGCACCCGCCATCGTCGTCAGCCCGATCAGGTTAATGACCGTAACCGAAGAAGCGCGGATAATGCCTGCCAATCCCTCTTTCAAATACACACGGAAAATAATCTCCATTGGCCCCGATCCCATGGATTGAGCCGCTTCAATAATCCCGGAATCTACTTCTACCAGCGCATTTTGTATTTGTCTGGCATAGAAAGGTACTATTCCGATGACCAAAGGCACGATAGCTGCATGCATACCGATTGATGTCCCTACGATTAAACGGGTAACAGGAACGACAACAGCGATGAGAATGATAAACGGAATGGATCTGAACAGGTTAATGATTTTTTCCACGACACTATAAATCGGCCTGTTCTCCAGAATCCCTCCTTTATCTACGACAACCAGGGTAATGCCAAACAATAGGCCGAATAATACGGAAAATAACGAGGTCACGGCCACCATATAAATCGTTTCATATGTGCTCAAGAGGATATCCTCTCTTAAATTCCATATATTTGGGAAGTATTTCATAAAGAAATCGCTCATACTGAATCACCTACTTTACTGTTCTGCAAAAGACGGGAATCGATCAATTCGACCTCCACCTGAATCGACTGCAAATACTTTAGTGCTGCATCCAGATCGCTGGTGGTACCCGACATAACCACAATCAGGAAGCCGATTGGTGTCTGCTGTAAAATTTCCACATTAGCGAATAACAGATTGGTCGTCACCCTATACTTAGCGGAAAGCGCCGAAATGATTGGCTCGCTGGTACTATCGCCAATAAAAGAAATCTTGCACAAGATATCGTTATCCTTTAGATGAACCAATGACGGATGCAGCGCGAGCTTTTCCAACGTTTGATCCACATGCGTCGCCGTATTGATGAAATCACGGGTTAATGCATTTTGCGGACTGCTGAAGATGGAGACGATATCGCCTTGCTCGATGATCCGGCCCGCCTCCATCACTGCCACCTTGTTGCATATTTCTTTCACCACTTGCATTTCATGCGTAATAATAACGATCGTTAAGCCGAGGTCTTGATTCAGCTTCTTCAACAATTTCAGGATGGATAGGGTTGTTTTGGGATCCAGCGCACTGGTTGCTTCATCGCATAAGAGTATTTCCGGGTCATTCGCCAGCGCTCTGGCAATGGCTACCCTCTGCTTCTGCCCGCCTGATAATTGAGAGGGATAAGCATCCCGTTTATCCGATAAACCTACCAACTCAAGCAAATCCATCACCTTCTGGGCTCTTTCACGCTTGGAAAGCTTGGAGCTTTTTAAAGGGTAGTCTACATTGTCAAAGATCGTTCTAGAACTCATCAGGTTAAAATGTTGGAAGATCATCCCGATCTTCTTCCTGGCCAAGCGCAGCTCTTTAGGATTCAAGGAGAGCAAATCTTGACCGTTCACTTTTACGCTTCCCGATGTAGGTCGCTGCAGCAGGTTAATGACGCGAACCAGGGTACTCTTCCCGGCCCCGCTGTAGCCTACAATGCCATAAACATCGCCAGCATCAACCTGCAAATTGACATCCTGAACGGCTGTTACCGACTGAGAGCTAGTTTCAAATGTAACGTTAATCGTGGATAAAGAAATCATGATGCCCAACCTTTCTTAAAACTCTTATATTCTCAAAACTCGAAAAATTCCATATTTGTAATTGTACATCAGAATAGTCGGAATTAAAACAAAAATTTTTTGGATGGGGGTAAAAGAGGGCGGGGGGACGGAGGGTTCTACTGGCTTTTTTGGCAAGGAGAAGTGAAAAATGCTTATGGGCCGTCCCGTTGGTTTCCGATTGTGGAAGAGGTAGTTTAGCATTAACAGTGAGGAACCGTACCATGAAATAGAAGCAGTTTTATTATTGTTCAAGTTCGGACAAGGAAGAGTATGAAAACAAAGAGTGTGTCCGAAGATGAGTTGACTTCGGACAAGGAAGAGTATAAAAAGCAAGGCTGTGTCCGAAGATGAGTTGACTTCGGACAAGTATGAGCATAAAAAGCAAGGCTGTGTCCGAAGATGAGTTGACTTCGGACAAGGAAGAGTATAAAAAGCAAGGCTGTGTCCGAAGATGAGTTGACTTCGGACTAGGATGAGCATAAAAAGCAAGGCTGTGTCCGAAGATGAGTTGACTTCGGACAAGGAGGAGTATAAAAAGCAAGGCTGTGTCCAAAGCCGAGATGAGTTGACTTCAGACAAGGAAGAGCATAAAAAGCAAGGCTGTGTCCGAAGATGAGTTGACTTCGGACAAGGAAGAGCATAAAAAGCAAGGCTGTGTCCGAAGCTGAGTTGACTTCGGACAAGGAAGAGCATAAAAAGCAAGGCTGTGTCCGAAGATGAGTTGACTTCGGACAAGGATGAGCATAAAAAGCAAGGCTGTGTCCGAAGATGAGTTGACTTCGGACAAGGAAGAGCATAAAAAGCAAGGCTGTGTCCGAAGCTGAGTTGACTTCGGACAAGGATGAGCATAAAAAGCAAGGCTGTTTCCGAAGATGAGTGGACTTCGGACAAGGAAGAGCATAAAAAGCAAGGCTGTGTCCGAAGATGAGTGGACTTCGGACAAGAATGAGTATAAAAAGCAAGGCTGTGTCCGAAGATGAGTTGACTTCGGACAAAGAAGAGCATAAAAAGCAAGGCTGTGTCCGAAGCCGAGATGACTTCGGACAAGGAAGAGTATAAAAAGCAAGGCTGTGTCCGAAGATGAGTGGACTTCGGACAAGGAAGAGTATAAAAAGCAAGAGTGTGTCCGAAGCTGAGTGGACTTCGGACAAGGAAGAGCATAAAAAGCAAGGCTGTGTCCGAAGCTGAGTGGACTTCAGACAAGGAAGAGCATAAAAAGCAAGGCTGTGTCCGAAGATGAGTTGACTTCGGACAAGGAAGAGCATAAAAAGCAAGGCTGTGTCCGAAGATGAGTGGACTTCGGACAGGGATGAGCATAAAAAGCAAGATAGTGTCCGAAGCAGGGCTAAGTTCGGACAAGGAAGAGCGAAAAAAGCAAGAGAGTGTCCGAAGCCGAGACAAGTTCGGACAAGGAAGAGCGAAAAAGTAAGTAAATGAGGTTTTTTATTTTAAATATAGATCGTATATATGAGGGCGATATTCTCCGATGTGAGGATCTTGTCCTCTTGTCCTATTTAAGTGGGAATATTTTTCCTGCTGTTCAGAATAAAATGAATTAGATCATAACTTTCCGACACACTATTTTTTAGAAATTTAGGAGGTAAAATGAAGAAGAAAACGACCAAGCTGTTACTTATTATTTTTACCATTCCCTTGATAGGTTCGGTACTTCTTGTATTAGTCTCCTCATTTATATTTTCCCCACAATATGTTTTTAGGACCATCGTAAATGGAAATTCAGATGTAATGGAATACAACGTATTTCCTGAGCGGATTATTTCAAGAAGCTCACAGCCCTACTTTTACAAATACAGCCTGAATGAATCTTTAAAAACCATGCCAATAGATTATATGTATAGAGGAAAAGGCAGAACAAAGCCATTGGATACCTTTCTAATGGAAACAAATACTACGTCTTTTATCATTGTCTACGATGACAAGGTAGTGATGGAGGAATATTACAATGGATTTGACAAGGACACTGTTAATACATCTTTCTCAATGGCTAAGTCAATCGATTCGTTGTTAATTGGAGAGGCGATTGAAGATGGTTATATTAAAAGTGTAAAACAGTCCATTGCTGATTATATAATCGAGTTCAAAGGAACAAATATGGAAGGAATTACAATTGAAGATTTACTTCTGATGCGTTCAAACATCAGCTATGAGGAAGGGAATATCTGGTTTGGCGACGATGCCAAAACGTATTATATGCCTGATTTACGTAGTTTAGCGTTGGCTCATAATCATCTGACGACAAAATACCAAGGTAAATTTCATTATAACAATTATCATCCCTTATTACTTGGCATCATACTGGAGAGAAGCTCGGGGAAACATGTAGCGGAATATTTCGAACAAAAGGTTTGGAATAAAATCGGAGCTGAATATGAAGGCTCATGGAGTCTAGACAGTAAAGAAACAGGTTTTGAAAAGATGGAGAGCGGTATTAATTTTAAAGCGATTGATTTTGTAAAGATCGGTAGCATGTTACTTCATGGTGGAACGTGGAATGGGCAGCATATACTAAATGAAAATTGGATAAAACAGTCTACACTTAGCGAATTCCCTTTAAATAGTGCTGAATATAAAGGCTCATTCTTAGAAAATAGTAATATAGGATATAAATACATGTGGTATAGTACACCGAATAAAAATGGCGGGTTAGATTATTTTGCGATGGGAAAGTATGGACAGTACCTATATATGTCTCCGGAAAATAATATTGTCATTTTACGAACGGGTAAATCTCAGGGAAAGGTAGATAGTTGGCCGGATGTCTTAAAAGAAGTTTCTTTAAAAGTGGGAAAAGAATGGTAAGTAAGTGCCTGGTCTCCACCCGCCGAAAATAGCGGCAGTAATGTAAAAAATTAAATAGGACATTCAACCATTTTTAACTGACATATGATATTTGTCCTCCCTCTGATGGACATGGCTGCATATGAATAAAATAAACAGTTAAGGTGGTGAGTCATACAATGTGCGGTTGGTGCGGCTGCGGGCGTTTTGGCTACGGATACGGCGGAGGTTACGGTTACGGTGGCCTCAGTCCATTTGTGTTAATTGTTGTATTGTTCATTCTGTTAATTATCGTTGGAGCAAGTTTCTATTAATTATAGAAAAAATGAGGGGAGCTTTATTGGGCATCCTCATTTTTATGTGTGATGTAACCATTTGTCAATCCGGTGAATAAATATGGAGGAGTGAACGAATAGGAGGGATTACCCTGACTCCATCTGTATTTCTTGTTTTGTTAATCTCAACACTTGCCTACATTCTCGGTGGATTTCTAGTCTTAATTCGAAGAAATTGGTCTGAAAGAACCTTATTGTCATTAGTCGCTCTTAGCGTCGGTTTATTGTTATCCATTGCTCTTTTGGATTTAATCCCTGAAGTACAGGAGGGGATAAATAATAGCGGCTTATTCGTCATCCTTGGTTTTCTGATCATGTATTTTATTTTTCTGCCGACCATTTCAGCTGGTACAAGCGGTTTAGAAAACAGTGATTCTGCAGCTGTTAAGGGATTAACAATTGGTATGTTGCTTCATAATTTTTTTGAGGGTTTATCCATTGCTGTTAGTTATTCTGCATCATTTGAACTGGGTATCTTTGTTTCTATTGCGCTCATTATTCATAAAATACCGGAGGGGCTATCTTATGCTTCAGTTATGCTTGCCTTTCTGAATGGCAGGAAAAAAACAGCTATTTATCTGATCATCCAGGGAATTTTCACATTTTTGGGCGCAGGAAGTGTGATTTTATTATCAAGGTTTACCGATCTTTATGAACAAATTATTGCCATTGGCTTATCCATTACCGCTGGGATTTTCCTGTATCTGAGTGGAACCTTGTTATTGCCGTTAATCAATCAGCGAACCTTCAAAAGTACACATCTATTCTTTATAGGCGGGATTTTACTATATTTTTTATTGCATAGTGTTGCGTGAGACCAAGGGGACGGACGGTTCTGTTGGCTTTTTTTGGCTATGGGAAGGTTGAGCATGCTTTTAAACGAACGTTTTATTAGTATCGGAATTACAGGAAATTGATAGAACAATGTAACGTGTAACCAGTTTAATTTTGTAACTATATGGGTTATATACTGAGAATTCCCCTGGCAATTCTCGACAATTTCCTTTTCAGGTTTGGCGGTGTGAAGGTTGTTACTTCAAGGATTGTTGCTGTTTCAATCAAATGTTTGTTTGGAAGGGAAGAAGAAGAGCCTGGTCGAAAGTCGTCATATTATCAACGTGATCTTACCAGTGAATCAAATTCCCTTGAGACATCCTTTAGTTGGATAGTGATGCGAAGGAATCTTGGCCGATTGCGACTTACAAGATGTATCAAGAGATCTTCTATTTGGACGTCTGAGGGAATTTTTTGTCCAAATCCCGATGTAGAAAAGCTACGTAGGGGTTTGGCAAATTTTTAAGCTCAAACCCCGATGTAGAAGCGGTCTACGTAGGGGTTTGGCAAATTTTTAAGCTCAAACCCCGATGTAGAAGCGGTCTACGTAGGGGTTTGGCAAGTTTTTAAGCTCAAATCCCGATATAGAAGCGGTCTACGTAGGGGTTTGGCAAATTTTTAAGCTCAAATCCCGATGTAGAAGCGGTCTACGTAGTGGTTTCTCGATTTTTTAAGCTCAAACCCCGATGTAGAATCACTCTACGTCGCACTTTCCCCAAAAATCATCGTAACTTCTCTGTAATCGAAATATCCAGGCAGTGTCTGGCACTCCTCGAGAAATCTTAGCGGGGATTGGTTGAACGAAGAAAGTCTGAAGAATATTCTTCCGCTTCTATGTGGTGAAGTTCAGGGACGAATTGTGTATCTATAGTATGTATTTTCGGACAAAAAATCCTAAAATCTCACCGAAAGTAGCACACCTAATGAAAACGTGACAATAGCTATAGTTATTGCAAAAAGGATATTGGAATTCCTACGTTGAATATAAATGGAGAAAAACCCGAAAAGAGAGGAGTATAAATATTGAAAGAGTACAATGACTCATTTATTCAGTTACAGGATAATCGGAAATTATCATATTTAAGTTACGGAGATACGAATCAGAATACAGTTATCTTCTTTCACGGTTTCGGTTCATCAGCTCGTTCTATTCATCCTGATACAAAACTATTAGATCAATATAATGTTCGTTTCTTTGCCATTAATCGCCCTGGTTATGGAGATTCCGATGTGAAGGTAAAATATTCGATGGAGGACTTTGCCGACTCAATAAATGAGTTCCTTCTTGCTAAAGGAATTGAAAGGGCTTCGATTATTGGATGGTCAGCGGGAGGATTATATAGCCAAGTTTTCACAGACAAATACTCCGAAAAAGTCACTTCTCTTAACCTAATTAGTAGTGCGATCCCTTTAAATAGTAACGAAACTACAAAAATTTTACCTGCGAATTGGAAAAGCATTGTGAATATGAACAAGTACATACCTCTTATGACAAAATTTTATTTTAAAAGTCTCAGTAAGAAGGTAACAAATAATTTGGATTCTACCATACAAAAATCTATACAACAAATGGTTGAAGAGGACCAGAAAGTTGCAGTTGACCCTTTAATGAAGTCGGTCATTATCAAAGGGGCAGTGGAAAGTTACCGTAATAAAGGCATTGGGGTATATTACGATGCTCTTGCATTATGCCAAAAATTTGATGACAGAAGGAATCCTCTTCATAATGTAAAAGTGAATATCTGGCAAGGTGATAAAGATACTATTTGGACTTCTGAGACTTCAAATTACCTCCGTGAAAAATATTCTAATTCCACTTATTCCTTTATAGAAAATGAAGGGCACTTACTATATTTATCTCATTGGGATGAGATTCTCAAAAACGCTTTAACCGTATAAGGCGAAATGTATAATGAAAAAGCTTGGAGAACCAAGCTTTTTTTGTGCTAATTATTAATGTTGTTTTTGTTCGATTATTACGGTATTGATTGTGCGTTTTTAATTGTTTTTTCACTTTTTCTCCACTTTTTCTCCACATTATCGGAACTACTTTGTTAAATCTTGTATGCCGGGCAGTTGGATGCCATGCCAGTCGCTTACATTGCATTGGCCATATTCATTATCACCGGCAGCAACCACTGTGCCGTCCGATTGAAGTCCGACGGTATGGCCACAACCCGCGGCAATCGCTACAATATCCCGCCAATCACTTACATTACATTGACCATACTCATTCCAACCCACAGCTGCGACCGTACCGTCCGATTGAAGGCCGATGGTATGATTACTACCCGCGGCAATCGCCACCATATCGCGCCAGCCGCTTACATTACATTGTTCATGTTTATTCAAACCGACTGCCGTCACCGTACCGTCCGATTTGAGACCGATTGTATGAAGATAACCCGCCGCGACCGCCACAATATTGTGCCAGCCGCTTATATTGCATTGGCGATACCGATTATTACCCGCAGCGGTCACTGTGCCGTCCGATTTAAGCCCAATAGTATGCCAGTCACCTGCCGCGATCCCCACAATATCATGCCAGCCGCTTACATTGCATTCACCATCATGATTTCGGCCCACAGCAAACACCGTGCCATCCGATTTAAGCCCAATGGTACGACGCCATCCCGCCGCAACCGCTACAATATTGTGCCAGTCGTTTACATCGCATTGGTTATGCTTATTCCAACCCACAGCCGCCACTGTACCGTCCGATTTAAGCCCGATTGTATGAGCATTACCCGTATTCGTCGCCATATGAACATTACCAGTGGCGATCGCCACCATATCGCGCCAGCCACTTACATCACATTGGCCATATTTATTATCACCCACAGCCGTCACCGTGCCGTCCGAATTAAGCCCAACGGTATGACGACGACCCGCCGATATGGTATCTTTCGGCCACCGCTTCACCTTTAACAACGCTTCTTTCGGCGAAATGAAATCCATGTTTTACCTCCTTGTATATAAGGAACCATGCAGGTACCTGCCAAGTATATGTAACTTTACGGTTACTGGTCAAATGTAAGAAATAATTATTAATGCCTCATGACCAATTAGAGAAACGTCCATTTGAGGCTGGTTTCAACATTCTTTTTAGGCATTTAACTAGGAGAATCTTGAATTGAAGTACACTGAGGCAGCATTCAATCAAACATTTGATGGGTGGCGGAAATGTGGGGAATAGATCGAATGATGAATTTTCACCTTAAACCTGTCAAATAGTGCAAATATGTGGGTTCATATCTGTAAATTGCCCCGGCAATACTCGACAACTTTCTCTTCAAGCTTACAGTGGAAATCCTAATAGAGTTATACTTTGCACCAGATTTAATCAAATGTTTGTTTAATAAAGCCACTATTGAATTGGATCGAAAGGATGTCGATTCATGAAAATAGTGGTTTGAATCTATTCCAATCCTAATTTTTAGGCATCTTTCGGCAAGTTTTTTACCGATTAAGCAGGAGAAAGGCGCATATAGCAAGGATTGCAGCTGTTTAAATTAAACGTTTGTTTGATGTGAAAAATTAAAGAGAATGGGCGAAGAGTGTCTATTGGTCTTATATTATCCATATAAGTTTCCCCTTTATGTAAACACCTAAAAGTACTTATCTCCAAAAAGGAATCCTATTGATCTTAAATGGTAAAAAATCATAAAGGCAGATGAAAAATATAAGCCATACTTTATCATTTTTACCCCACTCAACTAAAGTTTAAAGCGATAAAGCATGATATTTTAACGGAGCGGCTGCTCTCTTTTTTTTTATCGAATCTGGGATAGTTGTTACAAATTTGATTGATTTTCAAAAAGATCATTCTTCCACAAACTGGCCAGATTGCAGAGTAACGTTTTTACGAACGATGAAATTTTGAAACTGATTATTGTTAAGCTAAAGAAGGGATAGACATATATAACAAAAAACACCGGTGGTCGGTGTTTTTGTTGTGGCTATTTTAAACGGCTTATATCTTTGTTAGGTATTCATCTAATTGATCAAAGGTTCCGGAATAACCTTCCTGAGCCATCTCTTTTGAATCCTCGAAGGCTTTGATCTCTTCCTCAGTCGGAGATACGGGAGCCACAATCATTGTAAGAGTTGTTTTATCTTCAACGGACGCATGATGGTATTAATCCGTTCAACTTTTTTCATGGGGTCCTCCTAAACAGTATCATTTTTTGACATAGTTTAATGCTATTATAAACCCAGCAAGTAAGAAAACAAATCTTTTGTTTAATTTAAATGGAGGATTTAGAAAAATAAAATTCAAGTCAGTAGGATAGCTTTAATAAAGGAGATAGGAAATGAGTTTTTTTCAAGATACTTTATCCATATTTAAAAAGAGAGATTTACTATTTTTGGAAAGTTACAAAGAGTCAGAAGGTGTTTATACCTTCCTATTTAAAAAAGAGAAAGATTTAACTTGGAAAGCAGGGCAACATGGTTTGTTTAGCATTACTCATAAGAAAATAAAAAATCCTACAAAACCATTTACTCTGGCATCTACTCCCACTGACAATGTTGTTAGACTAACAATGCGTATTGGTGATAACCCAAGCGATTTTAAGAAGGCGATGTTGGAATTAAAACAGGGTATGAAGGTTAAAATGAGTGGGCCAGTAGGTAGTTTTTATTTAAAAGATAACAATCCTTCCCTTTTGATAGGAGGCGGAATTGGAATAACACCATTTCGTTCAATATTAAAACAAGTAGAAGCAGAGTGGAATGGAGTCGAAAAACAAATAAAACTTCTCTATATGAATAGCAAAAACTCATATCTATTTAAAGATGAAATTGATGAAATTGCTAACAATTATTCAATAAGTGTAACTTACCTTGATTCAAGGGATGACTTATATCGGGAGATAAATAAGTTTACCACCTTATATAAGAACGATGGTAAATACTTAATTGCTGGACCGAAAGAAATGGTAGATGCAACCTCCGATTATTTACAAAATAATAATATTTTAAAAAAGAATATCAAAAAGGATTCCTTTTTTGGGTATTAGTTAAGAATGAATTCGAATTAAAAGAGAACATTTTATTCTAGGAGGGATCAACGTGGAGGTTTTTGAAAAATATTTAGCAGGAATCGACAACCCTGACAACCGCGACAGAACAGAGGAGATTTTGGTGTGGGTTGCAAATAAATTTCCGAATTTGGAACCGATATTCAAATGGAATACGCCAATGTTTTCCGACCACGGCACATTTATCATAGGCTTTTCTACAGCCAAGCTGCATTTGAGTGTTTCGCCAGAGGTAGCAGGCATTTTGCATTTTGCCGATGACATTGCAAAAACTGGCTACAGCTCTACCAAAGGCTTATTTCGTATTCAGTGGAATGAGCAGGTAAATTACGAATTACTAGAAAATATTATTGAATTTAATATCATGGATAAGGCAGACTATACGAATTTTTGGCGGAAATAAAGCATCACGCCTTATCAAAAACGCTTTGTTCAGTTAATAGTCTTGGATATTTAAGGTAGTTTACCTTCAGCACTAAATGAATTTTTGAAATGTGTTCGTTTAACGGATTATAAGGATAAACAAGCTTGTAAAAGGATGAACTTAACGGATTTTAAGATGGGGATCATGTTTGAGTTATTCCATTATAGGGCCAATTTTGCAAAATAATTGAGGAACTATTTTGCAGTTTCTGTATTTTTTAATATTCCGTAATCGGGCGCAATTGTTGAAGATCATTAGTCTAATTCCTTGGAAAAAATGCAGAGGAATTAGACATTTTTTATCTCTCTATTTTAAACAATATCTAAATTTTGGATAATCTAATATTGGAGGGTATGTTAATGATCGTATATCATGGTTCTATAAGGAAATTTAACCATTTTAATAAAGGAACGGCTGTTCAAAAATTAAATAATGATATCGACACAATTGGATTTTGGTTTACTTCGGATATCGCTTCGGCGAAACCTTTTGCTGTAGGAACTGTGAACGTTATTCAAAAATCTGAGAGGGAATTTTATAATTGTCAAGCTGCGCTTACTGTATAAACGGGCAGCTATTCTTATATCTAAAATGTGGTGTATAGTATCAAAATAAATCCTCAGTTCACAAGGAGGATTATTTACCATATGCTAAATTCTTTATGTATTAGGTCTGTCTTGCTATAATAAATACTACAGTTGTAAAAGTAGGGGGATTATCATGAAGCAGATTCCACAAATATCAGAAGCAGAGTATGAAGTGATGAAGGTTATATGGAACTTTGAGCCGATTTCGACTCCTGAGGTTGTGGAGAAATTATCGAATAAGAGTGATTGGAAGCCAAACACTATTCACACGATGCTGGCGCGCTTGGTCAAGAAAAAGGCTTTGCACGCAAGAAAAGATGGCCGGGTGTTTATTTATACTTCACTAGTTGAAATGAACGAATATGTTGGACAGAAAAGTAAATCCTTTCTGCAGCAGTTTTTCGGCGGAACGTTAAATTCGATGGTGTTAAATTTAATTGAAAATGATGAGTTATCGAATGAAGAAATATCGGAACTAAAGAAAATATTGATTATGAGGGATAAGAAAGAAGGAGAGAAATAATGGATACCATGCTGCTGCGCATTTTAGTAAGTACAATCGTGGTATCCCTCCTTATTTTCTTGATTCTGTTAATCAAAAAGCTGTTAAACCATCATATGACGGTGAAAACACATTATCATATTTGGTATTTTCTTTGCATTCCCATCCTTGCTTCCTTTTTACCTTGGAATTATTTTCGCCTTGGAGAAGGAATTCACTATTTTGAGAGCTTCCTTTTTTTTCATAAAGACATGGCGTTGAAGAGTGAAAGGATAAATGGAGTGGATACCTCTCAGGCGCCAAACAGCGATTTATTACATGATTTCACAGTATCGGTAAACAAGTCCACGCCAGATTTCGTCTACCATACATTTTTTACGGTTTGGGTCATTGGAGTGGTTCTTATGGTTGGGGCTGCTGTTTATTCAAGCTATCAAATCCATCAAATCAAAAAGTCAGCTGCGGCTGTTCATAACGAAAAGTTAAATGATCTATTAGAAGCGTGCAAAGAGATGGTTGGGGTGAAAAGAAACATAAGGCTGAGGGAGACTTCTCTTATTACCTCGCCGATTACGTTCGGGATTTTTCAGCCCTATATTTTTATTCCAAGCAAAACGCAAGAAGCATTCTCGTTAGATGAATTAAAATACGTGTTTTTGCACGAACTGCATCATCATAAAAGTAAAGATCTGTTCGTTAATTACGCCATGTGGATCGTTCATATTCTTTATTGGTTTAACCCATTCGTCTGGTATGCCTTAAAAAGGATTCGAATGGATCGGGAATTGGCCTGTGATGCATCCGTTTTAATTCTCTTGGATGAGAGCGGATATACCGAATATGGGTATACCATTATTCGTTTTGCAGATAAAAAATATGATCGGCCCTTTGAACAAATTGCTCCAGGTATAGGTGGGACCAAAAAACAAATCAAACAAAGAATCCAGTGCATCGCAAGCTACTCTAGTGATTCTCTATTATTGAAATGGAAAAGTAAGGTCATCTGTGCTGTTCTAGGAATTGTTGTACTATTCCTTGCTCCAATCACTACAGTTATTGCCAGCCCAAATAATGTGTATCAGTTTAGCGGGAAGAATGCGGCCTATGAAGATCTAAGCTCCTATTTTAAGGGCTACAAGGGCAGCTTTGTTTTATATGATCCCTCTAATAACCATTATCAAATATATAACCGAGAGATGAGTGAACAGAGGATCTCTCCCGATAGTACCTATAAAATATATTCTGCCTTGTTTGCATTGGAATCCAATGTGATTTCGCCGCATAATAATAAACAGGTTTGGGGTGGGAGAATTTATCCCTTTCCGGAATGGAATCAAAATCAAAATTTAGCGACTGCCTTAAGCCGTTCCGTGAATTGGTATTTCCAGAATACCGATCGAGAGGTAGGGAGAAAGCCGCTGCAAGATTATTTTCACAAGATAAAATACGGGAATGAGGATCTTTCAGGGGATTTGGATAGTTACTGGATGGAATCTTCCCTAAAAATATCACCCATTGAACAGGTCCAATTATTATACCAATTTGAAGAAAACCAATGGGGGTTTAAAGCGGAAAATATCAAGGCGGTAAAAAAGGCACTTTTAATAGATGAGCAAAAGAATGGTCGGTTGTACGGTAAAACGGGAACCGGTATGGTTAATGGAAAGAATGTAAATGGCTGGTTCATTGGCTTTGTCGATAAAGGTGATGATCGTTTTTACTTTGCTATTAATATTCAAAATAAGGATGGTCAAGCCCAGGGAAGTAAGGCAGCAGAGATAGCCAAGCAGATCCTGCATCATAAAAAAATATATTAATATTGAACCCCAGAAAGGATTACTCTTCCTTTTTGGGACTTTTCGATACAAAATACTACAAATGTAGTATTCGTAATAAACATATACGCAAATTTCCCAGTATGAAAGGGCTGATGTGTTTTGAAGCAGAAAAAGCTGAAAGAAAATATAGTAAAAAACCCAATCCGCTGGAGACTGAATGGCCTCTTTTTCATGGTCTTTGTCCTTTTTTCTATCCTGATTCTCCGCCTGGGCGTTATCCAAATTATCAAAGGGGAAGCCTATGCGGCTCAGGCAGAGAAGACAGATGTGACGCCCGTCAGCTATTCCGTTCCGCGCGGGAAAATATATGATACGAATCATAAGTTAGTAGTCTACAATATTCCGGAAAAGGCGATTATCTATACACCGCCGAAAAATCCGCAGCCTGGAGAATTGCTTGAACTGGCCAAAAAGTTAAATACCTTTCTGGATATGACTGAGAAAGAGGTCAATAAAGTGACCGATCGGGATTTGAAAGATATCTGGCTGTTAGTACATAACAACGGCACGGATTTAATCACAACGAAGGAGGAGAAATTATACAAACAGGAAAAGCTGAATGACAAGGATTTATATCATTCAAAATTGAAGCGCATTACAGAAAGCGACCTCAAGAAAATGGATAAAAACCTGGCGGCCATCTACCGGAAACTATCGTCCGCCACCGCTTTAACTCCGACGATGGTCAAAAATGAAAATGTAACAGAGGAAGAATTTGCAAAGGTCAATGAAAACCTGGAAAACCTGCCGGGGATGGATGTCACGACCGATTGGAAGAGGGGCCGAACCTACGGAGAAACGTTTTGGAATATGCTTGGGGAAGTAACGAGTGCAGATGAAGGCCTTCCGGCAGAAAAGGTAGATTACTATACGGCTAAAGGATACAAATTGAATGACCGCGTCGGGAAAAGCTATATTGAAGAGCACTATGACAGCGTCCTGCAGGGCCAAAAGGAAAAAGTGAAAACGGTGACTGACCAAAGAGGAAATGTGGTGAGTACTGAGACAGTTTCGGAAGGGCAGAGCGGCAAGGATCTTGTTCTGACCATTGATATGGAGTTTCAGGCCCAGGTGGAAAAAATCATGCAGGAAGAGTTGGTCAATGCCATCCAAAAGCCGCATACGGATACCCTTGACACTGCCTTTGTCGTGGCCATGGAACCAAAAACTGGCCGGATTCTAGCGATGTCAGGAAAAGTCTATAACAGGGAGTCCGGAGAATTTACCGATTTTACCCCGGGAACCTTCACTTATGCGTTTGAACAGGGGTCCGTTGTAAAAGGGGCCACTGTATTAACTGGTTACCAAACGGGTGTCAGGGATTTTGGAGAAACCGAGTTGGATGAAGTCATGCGGTTTAAAGGCTCGGGAACCTTTTCCTCTTACCAAGTCATGAACAGAATTAACGAATTAGAGGCATTAGAGCGTTCATCAAACGTGTATATGTGGAAAACTGCGATTGAAATGATGGGCGGCAAGTATGTCCCCAATGGCACATTAAATATCGATCCGAAAAAAATAGAAACGATCCGCTATTATTTCAACCAATTTGGTTTGGGCATCCCGACCGGTATTGGTTTTAATAATGAAACGTCGGGAATTAAAGGAACCAATCCAAGCACCTACTTTCAAATAGCCATCGGACAACTAGATACCTATACACCGCTGCAAATTGCCCAGTATATCACAACGATTGCCAATGGAGGGTACCGGATGAAGCCCCAATTGGTGAAGGAGATTCGTGAACCCAATATGAATGGCAATGAGCCGGGCAGCGTAATTGATGAAATCGAACCAGTCGTGCTGAATCAGGTAGATATGAGTGAGGAGATGCTTAAGCGGGTTCAACAAGGCTTTTGGCTGGTTACCCATGGTTCCAAAGGAACGGCGAGAGGATATTTTAAAGACGAACCGTACAATGCAGCGGGTAAAACCGGAACCTCGGAATCCTATAAAAATGGGGTCAAGACTTGGAATCTTTCTTTTGCTGGTTATGCCCCATTCGATGATCCCGAGATTGCTATTGCCGTTATTGTGCCAAATGCCTACCGTGATGGTTATGCTCAGCCGCACAGTGCAGCTAATATCATCAGCCAGCGGGTTTTTCGGGCATATTTTGACCTTCATGAAAAAGGACAGCCAACTGCAAAATGATTGACATCTTTTTATTACAAGTGTAGTATTGATTGTGCAACAAATACTACATATGTGGTATTTAGTGCGTAGCCTACTATTACGCATGTAATCAAATTGTAGAAAGGAGGAAACTCTCCCCAGCGTTTCGAGGCAGTTTTTTAAGGAGCTGAAAAAGTGAGATTGAATAGAATAAGCCGCTTATTCTATTTTCAGAACTTCTAATATTAAGAGAAAGAGGTAAAGATTTTGAGGAAAACAGATGATATTTTCAATATGAAAAATTTTATAATCACCCTGCTTGTGCTAGTGGTTGCCATTGTTCCGTTAGCCGGCTGGTCGATGACTACCGATAACCTTTCTGAGAATCCCGAAAAGGTAGTCAGGAAAATACCAGCACCCCAAATACACCGGGAGTTTGCAAAACTTGAGGATAAATATGATGCTCGTCTTGGAGTCTACGCGATCGATACAGGTACAAATCGGAAGGTCTCCTATCGGCCTCAAGAGCGGTTCGCTTTCGCCTCTACTTACAAAGCTCTAGCCGCGGGTGCCTTGCTGCAGCATTCCGCCATTGACCAGCTTGACGAGTTAGTTACATACAACAGCGAGGACATCGTTGCGTATTCTCCCGTCACAAGCCTTCACGTGGATACCGGGATGACTCTTGGGGAAGTGATTGAGGCTGCTGTTCGATATAGTGACAATACTGCAGGGAACCTATTATTAGAGAAATTGAGAGGGCCTGAGGGGTTTGAAGCAGAATTGAGGCAGATTGGCGATCACGTAACCCAAGCTGATCGCTACGAGACGGATTTGAACTCAGCTGTTCCTGGAGATAGACGTGACACCAGCACGCCAAAAGCACTAGCAACCAGCCTTCAGGCTTTCGCAGTCGGCGATGTACTCCCTGCTGAAAAACGTTCGCTCCTGACAGATTGGATGCGGGGAAATGCCACTGGAGATGCCTTGATCCGGGCTGGTGCACCAACAGGCTGGGAAGTCGCTGATAAGAGCGGGGCAGGAAGCTATGGAACGAGGAATGACATTGCGATTGTGTGGCCGCCGAATAGAGCTCCCATTGTCATCGCAGTTCTTTCCAGCCGCGATACACAGAATGCCACCTATGACAATGCGCTGATCGCAGAAGCGGCCAAGGTGGCACTTAACGCTCTGAAGTAGGAAAGATACTCAAATATACGCATCACAATTCTTATGCTTCCTCCGATTGTCCAGTCTGTAGTAGATATTTTGACCTCTGAAAAGGACCTGAAACACGTTAACCAATGTGAAGGCGATTCTTGTGGGTGGCTTTTCTTCTGAATATAAAAGAAGCCTCAATATACAAGTAGTGTATAAAAACTTGCATATTGAGGCTCTTTTTAGTTGGGGTTGCCCCTAGAATTTATGCTTTTGAGACACCCTTTTCAGCTTGTTAAAACGGGATAAAAATCATGAATCCTAGTGTAGAATTAAGGTCCTTCACTTTAATAACTCCCATCTAACTTTACTATTATCTTCCGATTTTGAATCGACATATATCTTTCTATTAGGTCTCGCAAGGGAAACCCCTTCATGATCAAGGATATCCATTATTTTATAGTTGATTTCTTCTTTTATTTTTAAAAAATCTAACCAGACTGTTGTTTTTGTGAAAAAGTAAATGTAAATATCTAACCCATCTGCTCCATATTTATCAAACTTAGTAATGGCTGTGTCTTGGTGGATTCCAGAGTGAGTTTTCAGCATATACTCTATCTGTTTAATCACACCTTCTAACTTTTCTTTGGGTGTTTCAAACGTTACACTTAAATTGAACACAATCCGCCTTTTCCCCATTTTACTCCAGTTCGTTATGGTTTCATTTGCTAATTTCGCATTTGGTACTGTTACGAGCGCTTGTGCAAATGTTCGTATCCTTGTACTTCTAAAAGTAATCGTCTCAACTGTACCTTCTACGCTAGGTGTCAAGATCCAATCACCAATTGTAAAAGGCTTTTCTGTAATGATGATGACTCCCCCAAATAGATTACCGATTGCATCCTTAGCAGCTAGGGCAAATGCAAGTCCGCCTAATCCTAAACCTCCCACCAAACCAATAACATTATAATTAAATTCTTCTGCAATCCCACAAAAGATGACAACCACAATGATAACTCGCAATAATTTAGACAAGAAAGGGATGAGTATTTCATCAATTTCAAAATCGAATCTTTCGTTAAGCTTTGCTAAAATAAGCGTTGATGAAGATGATAAGTTAAACAACCCCCAACCTGCAAGAAAGATAATAGAGGATTTTACTAACTTCAGAAATAACACATGTGTAGGATCAAAATAGGGGAAATACCAAACGGATACATAAATTCCCAATACAATAAACAGCCACTGAATTGGTTTTTCGAATGATAAAAACATGTGAGAGAAAAAAGGATGATTTTCTTTTCGAATCCCTTTTACGATCAGAGCAAAGACATACTTGGCAAATATCTTCCGAAAAAGTAAGAACAGCAAAAGGATACCTACTGAAATTCCAACATCTTTTATGAATTCGTATGAAGAGAATAATTTCCAGGACATAACGATTCATCTCCTAATCATTGGCGACTTTAAAATCATCTGTTCGTCTACTATCTTCGGCTATCTTAATTTGGTTGAAACAAGTAGTATATTAAAGCAATTGAACATATCCAATTTTTTCAATGTTATACATCCAATTATGGACTACTTTTATTATTCACGATTCTTACCGAAAGTAGCCAATAAAAAAATGCAAAAAGAATCTGTTGTGACCGTCTAGTTGAATAACACAGTTTTTGCTCATTTTAAAGACACACTTAATGGAAATTAGATTAAAGCCAATGTCTTTTGAAATGGAGCCTCTAGGAACATGATTCTCTTATAAAACGAAGACAAACTGTTTTTGGCAAATAAAATGGCAGTATGTTTTATGAATATAAAAAGGGCCTACATATACAGGTTGTGTATAAAAACTTGCATATGTAGTCTCTTTTTAGTTTATTCCTTGTTCACAAAAAGCCACGAGAAAGTTTCCACGTTTGCAGTTAAGCATCCATTTGTTTAAGTGTAATACTTCACAACGTTGACTTAAATTTGATTGACTTGTTACCCGTTATTACCGGCTGAAAAATAAATCAAAAATTTTTGATAAACTAATTGACACAAGAAAATATTGGATATAATATAAATACATCAAGATAATTTGATTTAACTAAAAGAAGGTGAAAATATGAAAGAAGAATCGAACTTAAACAAGGAATTACATGTTGTGTCTCTGGACCAAATGTTCCAACAATATGAACAAAAGTTTAAAGCCCTTGCCGATAAGAAAAGGCTTCAAATTATGAATCTGCTTACCCAAAATGGTTCTATGTGTGTATGCGACTTATCTCCTTTGATTGATATGGCGCAATCAAAATTGTCCTACCATCTAAAGATCCTACTGGATGCCGACCTAATCAAAAAAGAAACAAGAGGAACATGGAGTTATTACGAGCTGAACCAAAATGAACTAAACCGTTTGTTATCCCATGAACTATGCTGTATTTTCAAGCAAAATTGCTGCTAATTTTTTTTAGTGTTTATATCAATTTTTTTTGATTAACATATCATATAATTTGATTAAGAAGGAGTAAATCATGTTTTTTAAAGAAAACGATGTGTATAAAATTGTAAAACTTCGCCAGGAGGAAGTTGAAAAGAAAGCTCGTGATGCTTGGAAATACGTGGATTTAAACCACGAATCTCTTTTTCAAAAAGTGGTCAGGAAATGGAACAACCGTCATAATTCCACTGCCATACCACAACAAAATTGCTGCGCCTGCCATTGCTAAAAATAACAAAAAAGTTGGAGGGAATCGAAATGAAATATGTACATGTTGGTCTTAATGTAACGAATCTGGAGAAATCCATAGAGTTTTACAGCAAACTGTTCGGGGCTGAACCAGTGAAGGTAAAGCCTGATTATGCGAAGTTCCTTCTTGAAACACCAGGATTGAATTTTACCCTCAATCTTCGGGATGAAGTAGGGGGGAATCAAGTGGGGCATTTCGGGATTCAAGTGGAAAGTACAGAAGAGGTTATAGCCCATAAGAACAGGCTTGCTAAAAACGGCATCCTTTCCCAATACGACGAAATCAATACAGCCTGCTGCTATGCGCTTCAGGACAAATTCTGGATTCATGACCCCGATGGGAACGAGTGGGAGTTTTTCTACACAAAGGCAAATTTTGAAGAAAACAGTGCAGGAACATCATCTTGTTGCGTTGACACCCAGACTCCTCAAAACACAAATACCAACAACTGTTGTTCTTAAAGTTCCCAAAATACATGAAAGGGGTCTCAGCCTTATGGGACCCCTTTACTTAGGAAGTGGAATTATGACCGTGAATCATGCAGGCTCATTAAAGAAAGAGTATTTTTTATCCTATCTAAACTTAATCCTAATTTCGAGGAATTGCACATTGGAGCAGGCGAAAGAAATCGCCATGGAACTATTTTTTCATCACAACATCAATGAATATGGTTCACAGACGTATCGACGATTCTTGGATGCATATAAAGATTTAAAAGATAAAATAAAAAAAGACCAGTAAAGGTCTTTTTTAGCAGCATATTCCTGTATTCCCAATCATCCAAATCCCTGATCCATTCCCACTACGGTCGAGAAGAATTAGGTCTTCTGTATTCGGTTCGATTATCGGATCGATGGCTACCGTTATAACATTAATTGTGACGATGATATCTTCTCCACTAAACCGACTGTTGTTGAGGAATTTCCACAAAATTAAGCGTTAATGCTTAAAAAGAGCGTTAATCCTTCTTAGATCAACGCACCCGTTAGCCATCCATGAATCGCAAAAAAACAGCTCTTCACCACAAAAAATGAAAATGTATTGAATTCGTCCATACTTGTTCTAAGGCTGGAGAGGAAGGTCGATGAACTATGGTGCCATAGAGCCCATCCGTTAGTCTGACTCCAACGACCACGGTGCACCACAAACTGTTGCTCCCTTACAGGAAGCACTCATGGTAGATTAATCCTAATTCTGATTGTTGCACCAGCCTCCAATTTTCAAGCCTAGAAAGGAAGATTTCAATGGATGTAATCATTGAAAGAGCATGTGGTTTGGATGTTCATAAGGACAATATCACTGCTTGTATTATGACTTCAAAAGGAAAGGAGGTTCAAACATTTTCTACTAAAACAGTTTTTCTATTAAAGTTATTGGACTGGATTAAGGAGATTAATTGTACTCATGTAGTTGAATAAGAAACACTAATGATTATTAATTCTGTAATTGTTTTTCCACAAATTCACAAAACGCTACTTTACCGTGAACTTTAAAAATTATTTTATTTTCAAACTCAATTGACAACATCCATTCTTTATTCATACCGATAAGCCCAGTATAAGAAGTACCACCTTCTTTTGCTCTGTTCTCAGTCAATAAATAATACAATGGAAAAAGCGTGTTTTTTTCATTCTGTCTTTTTAAACTATAATTTCCAATGCTGTCCGTTTCCCTTTTAATGTTATCGTGAACATTAACATTAAAATAATAACAGCCTTCATTTAATCTAAACTTTCGACACCCTTTTAATATAGCGTTAGTTAAGTCTTCTGGTGAAAACTTTGCAGCCTTTTGATTATGAACTAGTGAGTGAAATAAAGTATAATGATTGCTCAAATCAACAGAATATATAACTATACTTGAATTAAAGAAATTATCTTCAAGGAAATCGTTTGGGAATATGTATTTTTCCAACCATTCTTCAAGACATTTTGATTTCTCGTTATTTAATGAAGTAGCTAATTTCATAATCACTTCACTCCTCGCCTTAACATATATACTCTCACTCAAATTAAATTCTTATCTTAAGGTAATATTATTCCACCTCGTTATTGAACAAACCTGCCCTTTCGTTCAAAAAAAAATGGCCACCGCAATGGCAAGCCAGATCTTCAAGTAACGCCCCAGTTCACAATAAGAGTTCAACAAAAAGGTCGTTAATCCTTCCTGGATTAAAGAACCCTAGTTTTATAATAATCCCTATTTTATTATCGTTCAAGATGAGTATTTAGTGCTACCTTAATGCTACCTAATTGATCTTCAATTTCTTGGAGATATGAAATTTCTTTAGAGGAATTCCAGGCAATAACAGATAAACTAATTGCTATAATAACAAAACTTGCAACCTTTATGTATTCAAGTGGGTCTTTTTTCATATTCGGTACCCCCATATTTTCCTTTTAATAAATAATTCATTATGAACCTTAATAAATCCTTCTTTCACTAACCTGCCATTTCGTGCAGCAAGCATTACTTCACAAATATGTATAAATAGTAGCTTATAGAGCCTCATATATAGACCCAGAATATAGTGAATAAAAAAGAAGATGGACACTACATTTTGTAGAGATTCATCTTCTTTTTCGTTTGAAGGGGCATTTGTCAGCAGCCCCTTGAACTGTTCATTTTTGTGTGTAACATCTTAAATCTTAATTTCAATCTTCGCATTTTTCTTTAACTTCTCAACCTGTTGAGCGAGTTTTTCCTGCTGTTTTTGCTGTTGAAGAGATTGTTCGATTTGCGGTTTTACTTCTTCAAGCTTTGGAACTTCTTGTCCAGTACTCTTTCCTTGTTCCGCATATTGATCATACGTTTTTTGAATTTCTTCATCAGTAATTTCACCAGCCGGCACTTCTTTCTCAACGTACTGTTTCACTTTAATATCGTTAGCTATTTGAGTTTGAAGTGTTTTCATGTTCATGCCGGATTTTTTAAGAGCGGCTTCGAATTCTTTTTCTGTTTTAAACTGTTTTTTTATTTCGTCCAGCTGCTTATTAATATCTGCCTCGGAAACTTTATAGCCTTTTTTATCTATGTCTTGAAGAAGAAGAGTTTGTCCGACTAAGCTTTCAATTGTTTGGTTTTTTACTTGCTCCGCAGCT
The DNA here is from genome assembly GCF_049463095.1 of Neobacillus sp. 19. Taxonomy (NCBI): domain Bacteria; kingdom Bacillati; phylum Bacillota; class Bacilli; order Caryophanales; family Bacillaceae; genus Neobacillus; species Neobacillus sp. 19. The sequence continues at coordinate 137,629 of NZ_JBMPZU010000011.1, forward strand.
TCTTTAGAAGTTGGATCTTGTCCCATTTGCTGCATTTGTCCTTGTATAGATGCTAAAGCGTTATTATAGTCGCTTCCTAAAATTTCTTTATCATTGACTATAGCAACCGTTTTCTTTTCATCTATTTGCTGTGCTTTTAATTTCTTTTGGATTTCATCCATTTGCTTTTGCTGATCGGTTTGTTCTGTTTTTGCTTTATTATCCTTTTTCGCATCTTTACTTTCTTCATTTCCGCCGCATGCTGCTATAGCAACGACCATTAGACCAGTTAGTAATGTAAGCATCATTTTTTTCATAATCGATTTCCTTCCTTAAGCTAGAAGTATTATTTTCCCCTAAAAAAAACCATCTAGTGCGCATTATAAAGTTAATCTTACCAAAAAGATACAGTATGCGCTCTTTTTTAATATTTATAACAGGATTGAAACATTAGCCAGCCTTTTCAAATTTATTTCTCATCAAGAATATAAATAGAAACATGAACAGGGGAATGATATAAGAAATGGATTCTGTCATGAAAGTTGCCGAGTGGTCTTTTATAAGAAGAATTCCTCCACCCGAACTTCCAAGTGTACCGTTAAAGATCCCGTAACAGACGTTCAATCCCCAATGGATGCCTGTATCTGCCCAAATGGAGCCAGTTTTATAAATGGCATATGTAACCGATAATCCAAGCACAAGAGAAAAAAGAGTGTTCCCTAGGCTGAATCCCTCATTCCATGCATCATCAAGCGCATAAATCACAAGCGAGATGAGAAACACCCATTTCATTGGTATTTTCCCTTTCAAATGTCCGAATACATAACCTCGAACAATCATGTCGTTTAAAATGGAACCGACCAAAAAAGTCAGCATGATCATGAAGAGTGGCAATAAAAGTTGAGGAAACGGTTTTATTCCGATAATGTCAAAGCCGTGAAGGAGATATTGTAAAGCATATTTAATCAGCCAAAAAGAAAAGCCGATGGCAAATCCGAGCACCATATTCTTGAACCATTTTGGATGAAAGCTGATTCCGATATTTTTAAATTCTTTTGCCTTCGTTAGAATGAGGATTCCTTTCAATAAAGGAAAAAACAAAAGGACTAATAAAACCTGAAGCCAAAATTGGCTCGATTTCGCAATTCCCATGTTCAAATACAAATCCAGCACAATGAAACCTGCCAATACTTTACCGTAATAATTCATTCGTTCCCCCGTTATTCATTTTATTTTTATCATAAGAAAACAACTTGGCGGTGTCTAGTTGTTTTTTCCAAATAAACCCTCTATTATTGGACAAACTATTTACAGGACAGTGCTGCTAAAACAATAGCACTTCCCTATAAAAAGTGAGGGAGTGAAATAGATGGCGGATATGAACGAACGGAAACGCGACGATCACGATACCGGCGAGGCGGGAAGAACTGATGTAGGTGTTGTTCACGGAGATACGATGGCTTCTGCTCTTGATCCATTTGGTACTGTAGCAGGTGATACGCTGTACAACACGGCGGGAGAAGGTACCGTTGATGAAGACTCTCATGCCTCAAAAACAAGAGATTAGAATGAAGTAAAGTCATCCTTTAAACGCAGGGGTATGGCATTTGGAGGACTTCCTAGATGGGAGTCCTTTTGTTTATTTCGCACTTTTTTTGTTCAACATCGGGTCCTATTCTAATATAAGTCCTTGTTTGCTAGACCAAATATTGTTCTTCAACTTGCTGGCAGTAGTCCTCATATAGATTTGACATTTTGGGCTAAACTAACAGAAAATAACCTTTTGGTTTGGGAGTGATTACATGCTGCTGACGGGGAACATTATTTCAGGAGAGTTTGATGAACTCATGAACGAATTTTCTTTACAGAAAGTAAAACACTTTACCACAGAATCAACTATTAAAGAAAGTCAGTTAAAAAGTATGTATGATTATTTGAAAAAGCACCGGGATGATACGGATGGTCAAATCATTACATTATATGATCAAATGCCAGTAAGGTTGAGCCAAGAGGAAGTGAACCTCTTTATAAGTGATCTTGAAAAAGTTCAGTTAATGTACCGTCAATGAGATTTTAAAGAAAAAGGATTGGACTCTTGTACAATATAGAGTCCAATCCTCAAAATTTATCGTAAATATTTGATTAACCTTGCAGATCCCATCTCACTATTGATTAAGGTTTACAACAGGGGTTCCTTTAAAAAGTAGATGATTCTACATTCAATCTTGTAAATTGTAATATTAAGCCGTTAGCTTTTGGCAAGCTTCAGCACATTTAAAGCAAGCTTCAGCACATTTTTTACAATGTTTATGTTCATGTTTTTGACACTCGTTTCCACATCTTTCACAAATGGTTGCACAAACTTGGCTTAATTCAGAAATGAACGGTGTTCCTCTGACAATTGCCTGTTCCAAATAAGCACAAATATCCGCACATTCTCTGTCTAGGCGAATACACTCCGCCATCATATTCATATTTTCCTCTTTTAAGCAAGCATCGTAACAGTTATTACATGCAACCATACATTCATGCAGTGTTTCAATAACTGATTGATATTGGTCGTATGACATAAAACAAATAACCTCCTTAAAATCTCTTACATTACTATAGTAACCTAAGTTTTTAGAGGTCAAACATCGATATTGGGGTCCCTCCACTAGACTAAAGGCCATCCATTTTTGGATAGCCCCCTTTCGGTTATACATGAAAACTATGAGAATACTGCAATTTTACGTGCGATAGATTCTGTTAAACGAGAGGCTACTTTCGGAACAGCCCATTTAATAATTGGTGTTAACACTGCACCCGTTAATCCACCTGCATGGACGTTCACCGTACAAGTCATTGTTGTTTTACCAGTAATCTCTTCTGCAGTAAAGTGGCCGCTGCCTGTAAAGTTATCTGATAAACCTTTTAGTTCAAACTTAATATTTGAAGGTTCATTCCATTCGGTAATATCAACCTGCGCTTGGATTGTTTTTTTAATCCCTTTCACACTGCCTTCAAATGTCCAAATAGATTGCTTGTCATTAATGATTTCATGTTCTTTATAGGCGGGTACGGACGTTGCCCATTTCTCAAGATCACTGACATAATCCCAAACTGTTTGTATATCTACTGGAATTTCTACTGTATGTGTTCCCATTGCCATTATGATTCCCACTTTCACTCCGTATGAATTGTAAGTTTACATTTCTAGAAAATAACTATTACATAAACAGTATAAACTTACATCACTTATTATACATGTTTTCCTTTTCCAATCCTCTGCCTTCTGGACTAGTGAGAATGCTTTTTGGGGAACCATTTCAACATTTATTGTAGAACATAATAGCAGGGTTGAAAAAAGTCCTCAGCTCTTTAAAAGGAATTAGTAGAATTTCAAAGAATTAATATATAGATTATATGATTTAAGGAGGTAGGTTGCTAGTGAGTACACCTATAAAAAACCGTATTGGTGGTGTGTTTATACCGGTATCAGACATCGAGAAAGCGAAAAAATGGTATAGTGAAATACTTGGTTTAGAAGGTGGAGAAATATATTTTGGGCATATATATACGGCTCCAATGGATGGTACAGCGGGATTAATTTTAGATACGATGCCAAAGTGGCGAGACGAAAAAGGCAACATTTCACCTTATCAAGTACCATCCATACAATTTGTTACGGATGATATCCACGCTTCTTTTCAATTTATGAAAGATAATAATGTTGAATTACTGACAGAGATTGAGGACGATTTTTATTTTGTTTTTAGAGACCCGGATGGTAACGTGTTGATGATTTGTAAGGATGTGTCTTAACGAATATTTTGGAGATCTTTTTTTCAGTTGTGAATGGTTTTTCTATACATATATAGAATGGTAGTTATATTTGTTAACGTGGTGTTTTGATGCAAAATGGGTGACTTTACAGTATTAAATGTAAAGCCAGCCATTTTTTTGTTTCTTTAAAGACTATTAACTAAATTAATTTAGTATTTATAGTAAATTAAGATTGAAATAATTATACCGATTCTCCCAATTGGTAGTTTTTTTAAAATTGTAATATTTCCCTATTTTCTGTATCTATTTCGGGTCTATTATACTATAATCACTATGATTGTATTATTTTTACATTCATACGAAATATCAACTAAATAGGGGGTAAAGATGAAAAAATCACTGGTAGCGTTTATTTGTTTTTTGGTATTAACATCCCTACCGATGTCAGCATTAGCCCATCCAGGCAACACGGATGCAAACGGAGGACATACTTGTAGGACTAATTGTGAGAAGTGGGGCCTCCAATACGGACAGTACCACTATCATAATGGCGGCAATTCAGGCGGAAGCACGGGTACAAGTGTAAGTACAAGCACAAGTACTTCAAAAACTGGGTGGCAGTATAATGGTGGTAGCTGGTATTACTACTCATCAGGGAAATTACATAAGGGTTGGTTAGCATCCGGAAATACATGGTTTTTCCTAGATTCTAAAGGAGTGATGCAAACCGGATGGATTCATACAGGTGGCGCATGGTATCACCTTAATCAATCAGGCGCGATGGAAACCGGGTGGATCTATGATGGCGCTTGGTATTATTTAAAGAGTAATGGAGCAATGTCCAAAGGCTGGTTAAAAGACGGAGGTACGTGGTATTACTTGCAATCCTCCGGGGCCATGAAGACAGGATGGCTTAAGGATGGAAATGCATGGTACTACTTAAAAGGCAATGGTGCCATGAAGGCAGGCTGGGAATTCGTATCAGGTCAATGGTACTATTTTGATTACAAATCTGGTGCAATGAAAACCGGCTGGCTCAAGGATGGTGCCTCTTGGTATTTCTTAAATGCTAACGGAGCGATGAAAACCGGATGGCTGCAGACAGGCAGCGATACGTATTATTTAGGTAAAAATGGTGTCATGCAAACGGGTTGGGTTCAGGTTGGCAACGACCAATACTATTTCTATGACAATGGAAATATGGCAGTTAATGATATCATTGACGGTATTATGGTAGGTGAAGCGGCGCACGAAAACGCGAAAGCGTTTCACGATAAATGCGAAAACGCCTATCTAGGTTGTTGGGTTTTGGGTTAGACCATTTTCACAACTGAACCAAGTAAGATGAAC